>JANQLN010000112.1 GCA_028280575.1 Clostridia bacterium | reverse complement strand
GTTTTTTAACTTTTTTTTAAAAAACCCTTGACAACTATTAGCTGGTCTAAATTCATTCCCAATGATAACTGTTTCATTATACACATAAATCTTCTAAATTTTAAAATTGGGGAAACTTAAATTTATGATTGAAAATATGTCCCGGAAATCAAATTTTTAAAGGGATCCCCGTGTCATTGCTGTGAAAACTCAAAATGCTTTGAGCATTGACATTAATATATAAAAGTGATATAAATGACATAAGTAATTTAAGCGTTTAAATACGAGAATATCTTAAAGATATTATGGAAAGATGGAGGTATGCTTAAATGAGTGACGTGTTTAAATGGCAAAGCGCAACGCCCAAAAGCCAGGGGATGAATTTTGAAAAGCTTGAAGAACAATGGCATGGGCTGTTGAAAAACAACAGTAAAGCTTACCTGGTTATCAGGAACGACAAAATTGTTTTTGAAAAATATTCCCATGGATGGAATAAGAACAGAAGGCATAGTACCGCATCCGCCGCAAAAGCTGTTGTGGGAGGGCTGTCTTTAATGCTGGCAATACAGGACGGGCTTATTGATATAGATGATTATGCCTGTAAATATATACCTCAATGGGAAAGTGACAGGGTAAAATCAAATATTACCATAAGGCATCTTGCCTCTCACACATCCGGCCTTGATGATGCCAGGGACGGAGATACGCCTCATGAAGAGCTTGCGGGATGGAAAGGGAATTTCTGGAGGCAGGACCCGGTCCCGTTTCAGATAGCAAGGGATGAGGCTCCGGTAGTCTTTGCACCGGGAACAGATTACCTTTACAGCAATACCGGCATTGCCATGCTTGCCTATACGGTTACGGCAGCTTTAGGGAATTCCGGGTATAAAGACATACGTACCCTGCTCTGGGAGCGTATTATAAATCCAATGGGCATTTCCAGGGACGAATGGTCCGTTGGTTATGGAAAGACATTTGAATTAGACGGCTTAAAGCTTGTAGCTGCATGGGGAGGCGGATTAATCACTCCCGGCACAATGGCGAAAATAGGGAGGCTTATGCTTAACAAGGGCTGCTGGGAAGGCATGCAGCTTATTGATGAAGCGGCTGTCAAAAGAGCCTTAAGCCACAGTGGTCATCCCTTTTGCTATGGAATGACATGGAGGATTAATTCCGACCTTAAAGGAAGCAAGCTCTGGCCTTCCCTTCCATGGGATTCCTTTCTGGCCATAGGAGCAGGCGGGCAGATACTGCTGGTGATTCCCGGCAGGAAGCTGATTGTTGTAAGAAACGGCAAAGGATTTGACAATGCCAGGCCTAAAGAGTTTGGAGATTCGGATGTGGATAAGTATATAGGTGAACCTTTGATGGAAGCACTGGAAAGTGCTGTTCCGTGCCCGTGGAGTAAAAAGATTACCCGTATTGAATGGGCGCCTGCTTCAAGTGTTATAAGGCATGCAGCCGGTGGGGCCAAAAGGGACGGAAGTGATAACTGGCCAATGACATGGGCCGACGACGGTAACATATATACGGCTTATGGAGACGGATATGGATTTGAGCCTTCACTTCCCTTAAAGCTTGGACTTGGTTTTGCAAAAATCAGTGGAACCCCTGCTGATTTTAAGTGTGAAAACATCCGTTCCAGCATCGAAAACCGCGGATATGGAGCCAGGGGTGAAAAGTGCAGCGGTTTGCTTATGGCAGACGGGATACTTTATTTATGGGTGCGCAATGCGGATAAAAATGGAAAACACTCCCGTTTGGCCTGTTCAAGGGATTATTCAAAGACATGGGAATGGAACGATTGGAAATTTGAGCAGTTTGGGCATATTCTTTTTGTAAATTACGGCAGGAACTACAGTGGAGCCCGTGATAATTTTGTGTATATGGCAAGTCATGACAATCCCAGCGCCTATGAGCAGGCAAGCCAATTTATACTGATGCGGGTACATAAAGACCGTATAACGGACCGGAGTTCATACGAATTTTTTGTTTCGGCTGATGAAAAAAACAAGCCTTTATGGAGCAAGGAGATAGGCAAACGGGGACCTATACTGGAACACGCCAACAATTGCAGGAGGGCAAGCATCAGCTATAATGAGGGAATTGGAAGATACCTTATGTGGCAGCAGATTAATGCGGCGGGAAGTGATACGCGATTTATTGGAGGGGTGGGTATTTATGAAGCTCCTGAGCCGTGGGGACCATGGAGCACCGTTTATTTCTTCGAAAAATGGGATGTGGGGCCCGGTGACCTTGGCTGCTTTCCAACCAAATGGATGAGTGATGACGGCAGAACGGTATATTTGGCATTTGCAGGTAACGATAACTTCTGTTTGCGTAAAGCTGAGCTAACTGTGAACGAAAATATATAATGGGCATTTTGCTTATGTTAAGATTTCTTTAAAGGAGTATGAAACGGATTTAATTCCTTAAATTATGAGGTCAAATATAAAATTAGCAGTATGGATATATTGTATTACAATTAAAAAAATGACAATTTACTAAAACATGTTATGAGTGGAGTTAAATTATGTGGTATGAAAAAATTTTTTCCATCCTGTCGGAGTATTTTAATGAAAAGAGCTGTTTTTATCATGTTGAGAAAATACACCGCAGTGATAGATGGTTTGATTTTGCAAATTTTAAAAAGACGGCGCTTTATTGTGCGGAGCAGATGAAAATTGCAGGGCTTAAAGAGGTTGAGATGCTTCCCCTTAAGGCAGACGGAAAAACTGCATACGGAGATTGGGTAATACCACGTGCGTGGGATGTTTCCGGTGCGGTTCTAAGAACAGCTGATTCGCAAAATTCGGTAATTGCGGATTATAATAGGGTTCCGTGCTGCCTGATGATGTGCAGCGCGCCTACCCCAAAAGGCGGAATAACTGCTGAGGTTATAGAGGCTGATGCTCCGGAGAAGTTAAGGGGAATGGATGTAAAGGATAAATTGGTATTTACGTCGCGCAGTCCCCGGACTGTGCTGCAGCCTGCTATAAATGGGGGAGCTTCCGGGATTATTTCGGACTTTATGCCCATGCTCCCCGGAGCAAGGGAAAAAAGAAGCGATGTATATGACGCCACCAGGTGGGAGAACAGCTTTATAATACCGGTAAACAATACGGGACTTTTCGGCTTCAGCCTCTCCCCGCGGGAAGGAGATAATCTGAGAAATGAAATTCATAAGGCGGCTGTAAAAAACAAAAGGCTCAAGCTTCATGCACAGGTGGACACAAGGTTTTATGACGGGACAGTATATACGGTATCGGGAATGATACCCGGGACAGGCAGCAAAAATGAAGATGTCCTGCTCTGCGGCCACCTGTACGAACCGGGCGCCAACGACAATGCGTCCGGGTGTGGAGCTGTACTGGAGCTTGCTGCAGCTATTGTAAAGGCAATAAAAGATAAAAGGATTAAAAAACCGCTTAATAATATCCGTATAATAATGGGATATGAAAGTATGGGGATTATGGGCTACTGCATAAAATATCCCGAAAGGATACAGAAGGCAGTTGGTGCCCTAAATATGGATATGGTCGGAGCTGGAAGTGCCGATAAGGCAATGATGCACATATGGCATAATCCTCTTTCAAACTGGTCCTACACAGATACGCTTATTTCAAAATTAAACCGTGTATACCAGTCATATAAAAAGGATGCTTTTGAGTTTGTTGAAGGCAGCTTTGATTTAGGAGACGGGCTTTTATCCGATCCCATGCTTAATGTCCCAACGGTATCAATGCTTATGCACCCTGCAAAGAGCTATCATTCTTCAATTGATATACCGGAAAGGCTGGAGCCTTCAATTTTAAAGCGGAACGGATTAATATGCGGGGCATTTTTATATTTTATGGCATACCCTGAAAAGGATAAAATAATATGGCTGCTTGAAAGGATAGAGGAGCATGCGGATCAGCTTGCCGATGAGAAACCCTGTCAAAACAAGGCGTACGAAAAGCTTGTAAGAAATGCCTTTTTCAAGGGATGCCTTAAGCTTAAAAAATTGGCCGGAGGCACGGATATTTTATTTGCCGTTGAAGAGACTGCCAAAAGGCTTAAACCCAAAGCATATCCCGATTTTATTTTTGACGTGGGAAGGAAGCTGGAGGCAAGGGCAAGGTCCATTGTTCCCAGAAGGATAGTCAGGGGATGCCTGACATTTCATACACTGGACGAAAAGACAAGAAACAGTACAAAATACAGGCCCTTTTACAGCTATGATATGAACTGTCCGCTTTTTTGGACCGACGGCAAAAGAAACCTGTTGGAAATAGCCGGACTTACCGCAGTTGAGCTTGGGAAAGAAAATGCTTGCCAGCTGCTTGAGGACTTGGTGGAATATTATGTATTTTTGCAAAGGCATGGATATATTGAATTCTTAAATCCTTTAAATTAAGGAAAAAGGAGATCTTAATTTTAGATAAAGTAAACAGAACCGATAAATTGTCGATTTTTATTCTAATATTGGTATATAAATTCAAATAATTGAGCATTTACATTAAAAAGCATTCTTCCTATAATAAAATTGCAGCGTTGCAATAATAATTGCTTTTACAAGCTTTAAAAAAATAAATAAAACAGGAGGTAATATTAATGGAAAAGAAATTTTTCAAACTTTTTTCTCTAATTCTGGCTGCGTTTTTAACGGTAAGCTTGTTTGCAGGGTGTGCAAAAGAAAACGGCGATAATGACGAGCCCAATAAGGGACAGGATATGGACACCGGCAAAGGTGATGATGCTATAACCGAAGCGCAAGAAGAAGAATTTTCTTATCCTATGGATACAAATGTCAAAGTAACATGGTGGCATGGTCTTAATCCCAATGTAAGCAAAAGCTTTGAAAGTGCAAATGAAACAGAATTTGCCAAGGAGCTTGAAAAGAAAACAGGCATTGATATTGAATTTATGCATCCCACAAGTGACGAGCAGTTCGGATTAATGGTTGCCACAGGTGAACTGCCCGATATAGTTGAATACTCATGGGATAAATTTTATTCAGGCGGCACGCCTAAAGCAATTGAAGATAAAGTAATTATACCCCTTAACGGTCTGATGGAAGAAGGATATATGCCTAATTATGTCAAATGGCTGTCTGAGAATCCCATGCTTGACAAGATGATAAAAACCAATGAAGGCCTGTATGGAGGACTGGCACCTATTGAAGACGGAAAGTCGATACTTGGTCCCCTGGTACGAAAGGACTGGCTGGATGATTTAGGCCTGGACCGTCCGGAAACCAGTGACGAATGGTATGAAATGCTTGTTGCCTTCAGGGACAAAAAGGGCGCCGAAGCACCCATGACAAAAAGAAGCTCACGTTTTGCAACATTTTTCCATTCCATTTATGGCGTAGGCACCAGTTTTTTTGTGGAAGACGGAAAGGTACACTACGGGCCATACGATTCCAGGTACAAGGATGTTATGGGACTTGTGAACCACTGGTATAAAGAAGGCTTGCTGGATAAGGATATTGTAACAATGAACAAAAATCTTGAATATGCCAAAATGACCAACGGCACATCGGGAGCCCTTGTAGGATATACGGGACATATCAGTCTCTTGGAAGATATAGCAAGGGAAACGGATTCAAATTACACCCTGACAGCGACCAAATGGCCTGTTTTGAAAAAGGGTGATACTCCGAAGTTCGGACATAAATCATGGGCATTTTCTTTAAATAACAGGGTGGCTTCAATAACGGCAGCCTGTAAACACCCTGAGATTGCCGCAAGGCTTCTTGATTATATTTACGGTGAAGAAGGGCAGATGCTTGCCAACTTTGGAATTGAAGGAATAAGCTATAACGTTGAGGCCGGAGGAAAAATCGTGCCTACGGAAATTATGCATAATGACCCTGATGAAAGAAGCTTTTTCCAGATGAAGGGAATATACACCAGGTCCTATGCTACAGGGCCCTATGTAAGGCATCCGCAAATGACAACATTTGATCTTACTTTGCCGTCCCAATGGGAGGCGGTCGAGTTATGGTCAGATTCGAATGAGCTTGACCACAAGTTTCCGTCTATTAGGACAGATGTGGCCGACGCTGAAGAGATGGGAAACATAATGGCACAAATCAAGACCTATAATGATGAAATGTATTTAAAATTCCTCCTTGGAGAAGAAAGCTTGGATAAATTTGACAAATACATGGATCAATTGAAAAAAATGGGCATAGAAAGGGCAATAGAGATTTACCAAAAGGCCTATGACAGGTACTTGAGCGATTAAATGAACCGGATATGATATACCCGGGGGTATTGCAGGATACCCCCGGAGTGCTATATTTTCAGGAAAGAAAGGAGCTTTGTATGGGTACCATTCATACTGGAACAAAAGCTTATGAAAACAGTTCTGCAGGTTTTTTTAAAAGGCTTTTAAAGGATTTGGCTGCCAATAAAGTACTGTATCTTATGATACTGCCCATAATAGCTTATTATATAGTTTTTCACTATGGGCCGATATATGGGCTGCAGATCGGATTTAAAAAGTATTCTCCGGGACTGGGCATTCTCGGAAGCCCCTGGGTCGGTCTGGACCATTTTGTAAATTTTTTCAGAAGCTATTATTTTTGGAGGCTTATAAGAAATACATTTTTGATAAATTTCTACGGGCTTATTTTCTCTTTTCCAATGCCCATACTTTTTGCGCTGCTGCTGAACGAATTAAGAAGCAATAAATTTAAAAGGACAGTCCAGACAATATCCTATTTGCCCCATTTTATATCAATAGTTGTCATATGCGGTATGATTACGGATTTTGTTGCCTCAGACGGGCTTATAAACGATTTAATTGTACTTTTGGGCGGAGAGAGGGCGCCATTGCTGCAAAAACCCGGCTTATTCCGCACCATCTACATTTCATCAGGTATCTGGCAGGGAATGGGTTTCAGGTCAATTATATTCATTGCAGCATTATCACAAATAGACCAACAATTATATGAAGCAGCAATAATAGATGGGGCGGGAAGGCTGAAAAGGGCGTGGCATATAACGCTTCCCGGTATTGCACCTACTGTTGTAATATTATTGATATTAAATATTGGGAGGCTTTTGAGCCTTGGATTTGAAAAAATACTCCTTTTGTATAACCCTATCACATATGAAACAGCAGATGTCATATCAACATTTGTATTCAGAAAGGGCCTGGAGCAATATGATTTCAGCTATAGTACGGCTGTGGGGATATTTAACTCGGTGATAAATTTTACACTGCTGATAATTGCCAACAACGTAAGCAGAAAAGTAAGCGATTACAGCCTATGGTAAAGGAGGGGATATTTTATGTTAAATAAAAGAAGCGCAGGAGAAATACTGTTTGATGTCTTTAACATATTGTTTATGATTTTGGTTATGCTGGTTACGCTTTATCCCTTTATATACGTATTTTTTTCATCTATGAGCAATGCCGGACTGCTTATGCAGCACAGGGGGTTGCTGATAAGGCCCCTTGGAGGCGTACATTTGGATGCATACAGGGAAGTATTCAAAAACCCCATGATTTTAATAGGTTATAAAAACACTCTTTTTATAGTGGTCGCAGGGACTTCAATAAATGTCCTGGCTACCAGTATAGCAGGCTACTTCCTTTCCAGGAGAGGAGTAATGCTCAAAAAGCCGGTTATGGTCATGATGCTTGTTACCATGTATTTCAGCGGAGGATTGGTTCCATTGTTTTTGCTTGTAAACGGCGTTGGGCTTTATAATTCCTTATGGGCGCTTATAATACCGGGCCTTGTATCAACATATAATATTATTGTCATGAGGACTTCGTTCATGGGAATACCGAGAAGCCTTGAAGAATCGGCAGTTATAGATGGGGCAAGTGAGTTCACAATATTGTTCAGGATAATACTTCCCCTGTCACTGCCCGTTATTGCCGTTATGTTTCTATGGTATGGCGTGGCCCACTGGAATGCATGGTTTGGGGCGGCAATTTTCATAAGGGACAGGGATAAATTTCCATTACAGCTGGTTATGCGGGAGATTTTGATCAACAATGAAACAGATTCAATGTCTACAGGTGCTGCAACTGCGGAAGTTGCACAGGTGTCCGACACAATAAAACATGCGGTAACAATAACGGGTACGGTCCCAATACTGTGTGTGTACCCCTTTATCCAGAAATATTTTGCCAAGGGCGTTATGATAGGGGCGCTTAAGGGTTGAACATAAAGCTTTAAGCCTTAAGTTAGCTTAAGTAAAATACAGGATAAGCATATGAAAAAACAATGGAGGCGCAGAATATGGATAATTACAAAGGCGGCAGTGTGATGGCAAGCCCTGTGGAAATACCTGGCTGGTGGATTTCCCGTGAGGATAAGATACAAGGCTTTATTGACAATAAAATAAGTAAAGGCAAGGTCGCCTTGCTTTCTGTTTCACCCGGGGGAAGAAAGGTCAGGGCCGTTTTTTACGGAGACCCGGAACCAGGGCTTAAAGGCAGGGCTAATTTTGGTTCGGCCGTGGCGGCCGGATACAAGGGCCATTATTACAGGCGGGAAGAACGCACCAGTCCTGTTTTGATGATTTTGGCCGGAGTGCACGGCCAGGAAATGGAATCAATGGTGGGAGCCCTGTCACTGATTAGCCTTATGGAAACAGGAAAAGACATAAAAGGTGAAAAGCAGCCTGCCCTTTTGGAAAAGCTTGAGCAGCTAAGGCTTGTGATAGTTCCCCTGGGCAATCCTGACGGAAGGGCAAGGGTTCCGTATGACGGCTGGGTGGGCCTTCCCAAAACAGAAATGTCAAAGTGGGGACAGGGTACCCGTAAAAACGGAAAGCCCTATTACTGGCCTTATTGCAAGGCCATACATCCCATGGTCGGCGATGTGGGAATACTGGGGGGATATTTTGACGACGCAGGAATTAACATGCAGCATGACGATTGGTCTTCACCCATGAGCGAAACCACAAAGGCGATCCTCAAGCTTGCAAGGGAAGAAGCTCCGGATATGCTTTTAAACATGCACAGCCATGAATATGACCCCTCCATACTTCCCGTTTCATATATCCCTTATAAAGCCAGGAAAAGCATATTTGAGTTTTGCAAGAGATTTTATTCCGTGCTGGAGCAGTATGGATATACGGGCAGGAAATTCGATATACTTAATGAAGAGGGCCTTGACAATGAGGATGAAGCTTCATTTTCGCTTACCAGCATGCTCTACCACACGGGTGCGAATATTTGTTTTGCATATGAGAGCCCCCAGGGGTGTTCGGACACCAGGAAACCGGACCATACCATATACGAAAAGAATCTTTACGGGTATGAGGACATTTTAAAGCTTCTGCACCTTTTATACGGCTGTGCTGCGGAGTATTGCATTGAAAGACTGTAATAAACAAACCGGGAGAGGATAAAATGAAGGAAACTTTTAAGGCACGGAAGTGGGGAACAATAAACAGTAATATCTATGAAAAAGACTGGCATATGGACCTGCCGCCTGAGGATAGCCGTGATGTGCTCAAGATGGCTGCAATATGCAGGATTCCAATTATAAGCTTTGATGCAGGCAGGCTCAAAAACAAAAAAATCAACGGGGCCAGGCTTTATCTCAAGGTTGAGGGTGAAAAGCATCCTTTAAAGCTTGATATAACAAGTATATCACAGGATTGGAACAGCAGCTTTGCAACCCTGGTATACTGTGACAGGGGGAAGAATTGGGCTGATGATAAATGGTTTACAGACGTTATAATGGGGAACGGCAACTCCTTTCATTCCGTTGAAAATGTGGAGTACGAAAGTGATACAAGGATTGCCTGTATACATTTGCCTCCTAAATTTGTTTACGCAATGATTAACGGGCAAAGCTTCGGACTGGGGCTTATTGATGAAAAATCACAGCCGTACAAGGATGCCGAAAGGGATATGCAGCCTAAACTGTTCAATGTAAATCCGCGAAACGGAATGGTTCCCAAGCTGGTGGTTGATTATGAAGACTTTGAATACAATGTGCCGGACAGGGCTTATTCCCTAAAGGCCCAAGCTGTGAGTGACGAATACAGCTTTGAATATACTTCGGTAAAACTGTCATGGAAAATTGAAAACGGGCCTCCCGGAGAATACCGTTTTTTTAATATATATGTATCGGAAGAAAAAACAGCCCTGGGAAGGATGAAGAGGGTCCAAAAATTCGACATACCGGATTATAATACGGAAAAAGGGCATATAAGTACTGAAATAGGGCACCTAAAGCCCGGCAGGCATTACCGGTTTGCCCTTACCGTTGCAAATAACGGATTTGAGTCGGAGCCTGTCTATGCAGAGGTAAAAACAGGAGCTGCGGTAAAAAGGCCGGAAATAGAGAACGTAAATATTGAGGATGCTTTTACAAAGGGGGCAATGCTTTCAAAGGGCGGCTTTGCAGTATATGTACTGGACGATATAAGCAAAGCGAATCCTGTTAACGGGAATATATTTGAAATGGATTCCGGGGACTATTTGCCGGAGGGCGTATGCAATCTTTTAGACTATAAAAACCGCTGCTTTGACGGGGAAAAGATAAGATTGACGGCTGCACCGGGAGAAAAACTGGGGCTTCAGCTCTTAATTGAAAACAGGATGAATGAAGGGCAAAGTTTTACCGCTGCGGCAAAGAGCAAGCAGTGGGACGGGTGCAGGGTCAATCTTAACAGGGTGTGGTATTTAAAGTGCAATGAGGGCTGGTATCCCGAGGTTGCGGTTCCGGCTGGGAATGCAGCAGAATTTGATATACCGTTTAAAGAGAATAAGATACCCGGACAGCGTTTCCAGTCTTTATTTGTGGATTTTGAGATTTTAAAAGACTGTATGGCAGGGGATTTTGAATTGGAGATAACAATTGGAAACGGGAGCAGCAGGGCAAATATCCCGGTTTATATAAAGGTTGAGGATATAAGCCTTGAGAAGGCGGATTTTGGTTTTGAACTAAATGGTTATATGCCTGTTTACAGGTTTATGGGCTACAATTACAGGGACGCGGACAGGGAAGCGGTTGAGGACGCATACTATGAAACGGCCTACAGGCACAACTGCGGTATTAATATCCTGCCCTATACCCAATACGGAAAAGTATTTGAAGGGTTCGCCCCAAAAATAGGATATATTGACGGAGAAGCCAGGGTGACCGATTGGAGTGAGTGGGATGCACACTTTGGAAGATATCTTGACGGTAGCTATATGATGGAGTCGGAGGGAGAAAAAGTGCCGGTTACCCATATTTACCTTCCCTTTCATGAAAACTGGCCTATGCCCGTCGACAGGTATATGGGACATGATATTGAAAACAGGGATTATCCGGGGATGATAAATGAATACGCATTAAAGTCCGGAGGAATAAAAAATGATTTTAAGCCAGGATACCGCCTGGGCATAAAAAGTGTTGTCAAGGATTTTATAAAGCATTTTGACGAAAAGGGCTGGCAGAATGTTGAGTTTTTGTTTTATACGAACAACAAGCATTACAGCAGGATAAAGAACCATCTTTCAAAAAGGGGACGCAGCCGTAAGGATTTCTGGACCAGCTATGAGGTTATGGGGGACGACGGCAAGGGTACTTCATGGTGGATTTTAGAGGAACAGGTATATCCTTCTGATTTCAAAGCAACCGCCTTTTTCGGGGAAATTTTAAAAGAGGCTCAAAAGGAACTTAAATCAGGCAGCAACATAAAGTACAGGTCGGATATATCCCGCTATCATCATATTTTTGATTACCTTGACAACAAGCTGGATATAGCTGCCCTTAATTTGAGGTCTTTTAAATATCTTGCCGACCGGGCAAAAAAAAGGAAAAAGGTTTTCAACGAGGAATACTGGGGATATGGAGGATTAAGCAAGATTTATGAATCAAATGCAAGCCTTTGTGTCTGGATTATCAACGCGTATGTTAACGGTGCTTCCAGGATACTTCCATGGAATAATTTTGGCATTGACAGAAACTATGAGCACCCCCAGGATACGGCCATACTATATCCCGGCAGCCGTTTCGGCTTGAAACAGCCAGCGGTCAGCCTGAGGCTTAAAGCCATAAGGAAGGGAATGGAAATACAAAAGTACCTGCATACCTTTAAAACAATATGTGCTTTTAATGATATACAGCTTAAGGAGTATATAAAAAGCTTTATTAATCTTAAAGGGGAAAACCAAATAAAACATTTTGACGATGCAGGGTATGTACAATTCGAGGATATTGGAAATGAAAACCTGGAGAGGTTGAAAAGGCATATTCAAAAGGTTATTTTAAAAAAACAGGAATTAAAAAGGGGGAAGCCCGTTGAGTGAAGAGGCAAAGGTTAACTTAATCAAGGAGGATTTCAGGGATTTTCCCATTGGGGAATTTCCCTATGACCCTGCCCATTCTGCAATGGGTGAATATCACTATTATCCGCCGAAGGGATACAGGGGCAGATGGTACGACCCTGTGACATGTCCCCAGTGGACCGGCCCTTCATGGATTGTGACGGAGGAAAACGGGGAGAAATACATGGAACAGACAAGGCTGCAGCTGCCTTCGGACGACCCTGTTTTAGATGTGTGTCCCATGCTTGTTACAGGAGAAGAGCTGTGGCAGGATTATACGCTGGAGGCTGACGTAAGGATGCTTTCCACCTGTTCATATACGGGCATTCTGTTCAGGTATGTGCACAGCCGCCTCCACTACGGACTTTGCTTCCAAGGGAGGAAGCTGCGTCTTTTTAAGCAGGAGCAGGAGGATATAAAAGATCTGGCCGCTATTGAATACATTTATGACTGCGATACTTATTACAGGTTCAAGGTAGAGTTAAACGGCAGCAAAATTGTTTGCTTTGTGGATGGAAAAGAGTGCCTGTCCGCAGATGATAGAAGCCTGCAAAATGGAAAAATCGGCCTTGCTTCAAGGGTTCCCGCACAGTTTGCCGGCATAGTGGTATCCATGAACAGGGGTGATGCAGACAGGTTTTACAGTGCAATAAAACAAAGGGAGGCAAGGCTTTCCAGGCTAAGAAGGAAATACCCGCTGCCTGTTTTATGGAAGGCACTGGAGCTTAAGGATTTTGGAGCGGGAAGGCAGATACGGTTCGGCCATTTGACAGGTACAAAAGAGATGTTCATGGTACTGGCCCAGAATCAAAAAAGGGTACATAATGATGCCTATGCCCATATCAGCTGCCTTACTGCGGCTGACCTTGACGGGAATATTCTGTGGCAGGTTGGAGAGCCTTCTTTGGCACTTGACAATGCATATATTACGGCGGACCTTCCATTCCAGGTGTGCGACGTGGACCTGGACGGTGTGGACGAGGTTATCATTGCAAGGAATTTCAAGCTTATGATTCTGGACGGCAAAACAGGGAAAATAAAAAAATCAGTGCCCACACCACTTTCCGAAGAGCCTGACGAAGAGCTTATTATGCTGCCCTCGGGGAAATTTGCCTTTGACCGGATAAACGTTGACTCCATACGTATTGCGAACTTTTCAGGCAGGGAAAAGGCCACGGATATTTTAATAAAGGACAGGTACAACAGGGTATGGGTTTATGACAGCGAATTGAATTTCATGTGGAAATTCCGGCATGGAAACACCGGACATTTTCCCTATACCTTTGATGTCGACGGTGACGGAAGGGATGAAATGATATCATGCTACAACCTTGTTGACCATAAGGGCAAGCTTTTGTGGTCCCTTCCCATTGAAAAAGACCATACCGATGAAATTATAATCGGGCATTTTGATCCTTCCAACCCGGGAATAGTTATAGGAATGGCTTCCGGTCACGAGGGATTTATGCTTGTTGATACCGGGGGAAACATCCTTACAAAACAATTGATTGGCCATGCCCAGCGTATTAGTGCCGGAAACTACAGGCCGGATTTGCCCGGACTGGAGATTTGCATTACCACATACTGGGGACACCAGGGAATAATATATATATTTGACTGCAAAGGGGACCTTCTCCACCAGTTTGAGCCCTCTGCAAATGGAAACATTATTGCTCCGGTAAACTGGAACGGAGACGGAACGGAGCTGATACTTCTAAACGGCAATAATCAATTTGGAGGCATGATAGACGGGCACGGCAGCCAGGTAGTCAAATTCCCGGAAGACGGGCATCCGGAGCTGTGTGCAGAGGTAATTGATTTGACAGGAGACAGACGGGATGAAATAGTATTGTGGGATGAAAGGAGGATGTATATATACACCCAGGACAACCAGGTTAGAGGGGAGAAGGTATATACACCGTTAAAGTATCCCCATTTTAACGGTTCAAACTACAGGGGAGAATTTTCCTACCCAAAATGGGACTGATATTTTTAAATAAACAAAAAGGAAAGGATAGTTTTAATGGACCAGGTTAGAATCGGTATGATAGGAGTAAGCGGGAGAGGAAGGAATCTTGCAAGCCACTGGCACAGGCCGGGAGGAAAATCCATTGTGGCAGCGGGCGCCGATGTATACCTTAAAAAGCTTGAGGATTTTAAAGACAGGGTCAACAAAGACGCATTTTTAACCACCGATTACAAAGAATTATTGGAGAGAAAAGACATAGATGCAGTTGCCGTAGCTTCTCCGGACCAATTTCATGAAGAACAGGCAATAGCTGCATTGGAGGCGGGGAAACATGTTTTTTGTGAAAAACCCCTGGCAATAACCGTGGAGGGCTGTGACAGGATATTAAAAGCCTGGAAGCAATCGGGCAAAAAGCTTATGATTGGGTTTAATATGCCATATACAAGAATGTTCAGGACAGTTAAGGGAATAGTTGATTCCGGTGTGATTGGGCAGATTAAAGCCGTATGGGTAAGGCATTTTGTGGGCAAGGGCTCACTGTATTATTATCATGACTGGCATGCCGTCGCCAGGAATACCACATCGCTGCTGCTGCAGAAAGGATCACATGATATTGACCTGATTCACTGGATTACGGGCAGCTACTCTAAAAAAGTTACTGCCTTTGGAAGCCTGGATTTCTTCGGCGGTGATAAACCGGATGACCTTACCTGCCCAAAATGTCCTGAAAAGGAAACCTGTACGGAAGCGGTCCTTGACGACCATAATGGGAGATACATGTGTGCATTCAGAAAGGAAGTAGATGTGGAGGATAATAATGTCATGATAATGGAACTTGACAACAAAATCAAGGCTACCTATACGGAGTGCCATTTTACTCCGGACTACCACAGGAATTTTGTTTTCATTGGTACTGAGGGAAGTGTGGAAAATTCCCAGCCGGACAACAAAATATGGGTCAAGACCAGAAAATCCAATACATGGTGCGAGCTTTCGGACAGGACTTATGATATCAAGGAGTCGGAAGGCGGGCACTGGGGAGCCGACCCGGATTTGTGCAAGGATTTTATTGATATGATTCTTTACAATAAAAAGCCGCCTACTAATCCCCTTGCTGCAAGAATGAGTGTGGCCGCAGGATGTGCAGCCGCCGAATCAATGAGGGCCGGAGGAAAAGTACTGGAGATACCTCCGCTGACGCTTATTTAGACATTCTTATTTTAAAGGATTTGTGCGTTTTCTCTTTTTAAAATGGGAATACTCAAAGGTTTTTGTAATTGAATTAAACAGGGGAAAATGGTATTATATAAAAGCAGATCATAAATTTTGAAGGCTATGGCAAAACAGTTGTGCAGCTATGGAATGCTGCTTTTATAGTGGTTAACATTTTATAATATCTTTTTCGTATTTATGAAAAGAGGTCGGTAGGAATGGCATTTAAATACTACAGGCAGAAAAAAAAGCTTTTTTACAACTGGCTTCTGTCTTATATGCTTATTTTGTCCGTACCTGTAATAACCAGTGGAATTGTATACCTGGAGTCGGCAGGAATAGTCAAAGGTGAAATAAACAGGGCAAACGAGTCCATGCTGGACCAGGTTAAATACCAGGTAGACGGCAGATTGAATGATATTGAACAGATTGGTAATCAAATAGCATTCAATAAAGGTGTCCAGGCAGCTTTGCTGGTAAAAGGGACATTTGAAAGAAACCACCAGATGAACATTTACAATATATTGAGGGACCTGGAGGTTAAAAAGTCGGCCAATGGATTTATTGATGATGTTTATATATTCTTCAAGAATACGGAAACAGTATTGGATAACCAGGCACAGATGGATGTAAAAACTTTTTACAGGTACTTTTACGATAATAAATATATGGACTATGAATCCTGGCTGGAGTTTTTAAACCAGAATTCAAATGTTCTGGCCCTTCTTTACCGGACAAGGGAAAATAAGACGGTTGAAAAAATTATAGCATTTGCAAAGCCTATCCGTTTTCTTTCAAAGCCCCTGGGAATACCGCCGGGTACGGTGGTTCAAATAATAGATGTGTCCAAATATGAGGAAATACTTGAGAATATGAAGTGGGAAGCTGAGAGTGGCATTTTTATTATTAATGATGAGGACAGGGTCCTGGTCTCTACGGGTATTGAAATACCCTCATTGCAATATGATTTACTCCAAAAGGAAAGGGATGTATTTGAGGACACAATCCAGGGTAAAAACTATACAATTTCATATGTTTCGTCCACATTCACCGATTGGAAGTATGTAACAATGATGCCGTCCAGGGTATTCTGGGAAAAAGTGGAGTATATCAGAAAGCTCACATTATATGGAGTTGCTGTATGTATTATTCTGGGAGGATTTATTGCATATTTTTTCTCAAGGATGAATTACAATCCTATTAACAAGATAATAGGCATTTTAGACAAAAAAGGCATGCTATCTTTTGGTGATCAATATGATGAGTATGGCTTTATACTCCAGGCAATCAACAGCAGCATGGATGAAAAGGAAAAAATAACCCAGAGGCTTGAGCAGCAGAACAATGTATTGAGGACAAACAGCCTGGTAAGAATACTCAGGGGCAGTATTGATTATGCAATGCCTGTAGAAGAAGTACTGATGTCATACAATGTGAGGTTTAACTCCGACTATTTTGCGGTGCTTTTGCTGTATATAGATGATTTCAGCGACTTTTTCAAGCAGGATGTAATAATGGATATGGAGTCAACTGTCAAGCTTGTCAAATTTACAATAAGGAATGTGGTGGAAGAGCTTTTAAACCGCAGCCATATTGGCTATATTGTGGAAATTGACGATATGCTTGCGTGCATTGTTAATTTCAAAGAGGGTAACCAGGGCAAAAGAATACAGGAAATTGTTGAAATAACCAAAGAAGCCCAATCGTTTATCCGCCAAAATTTCAAGATATATTTTACTGCTTCCATAAGCGATATTAATAAAGGCATAGAGGGGGTTTCATCGGCATACCGGCAGGCCGTGGGTACAATGGAATGCAAGATGATGCTGGAGAACAGGACCATTATCAGATATGAGGACGTCCAAAGTCCTGAAAAAATGTATAATTATCCGGCCGATATTGAAGAAAAACTTATAAACTATATTAAAACGGGGGACTTTGCAAGAGCAAGCGGACTTTTGGAGGAGTGTTTTATTAATGATTTTACCGATAAGCCGTCTTCAATTGAAGTCTTGAAGGGATTAATGTTTGGCATAATAGTCTCAATACAGAAAAATGTCGACAAGAGCTTTGTCAGCACATTGATGGAAGAGCAGCAGCCGTACAAGCGTCTGCAAAGCTGCAAGACAATAATAAAGATGAAGGAAGAAACCATACACTTGCTTGAAGTAGTGTGCAGATACTGCAAAGAGTATAACGATAATGGGCAAAACCAGTTAAGCAAGGATATTATTGATTTCATTGAGAAGAAATATCAGGATGTCAACTTGAGTATTTCTATGATTGGGAAACAATTCAATATGACCCCCCCTTATATATCAAAGCTGTATAAGGACCAGACAGGCAGCAGGTTACTGGACAGCATAAACAGTGTCAGGCTTGAAAATGCCAAGCGGTTACTCTCGCAAGGCAGGCTTAGTATCAGGGAAATAGCCGGCAAGACAGGTTTTACCAACAGCAGCGTATTTATAAGAACATTTAAAAAGTATGAGGGAATTACACCCGGCAGATATAAGGAAATATAGCATAAATTGCTGCGGCGAAAAATCATGTTATTTTTTGCCGCAGCAATATAAAAACAATTTATAATTTGAGTTTTACCGTTTTTATTTCAAAGGGCCTGAAATCAAGATTTATTGTTTTTTCATCATTTATAAGATTCTCTTCAGGCTTTTCCATCATATTGGTCCCCACGGCGGATTCAAAGTTTACGGATGTGGAAAGGCTGCATTTTGAAGACATATGCATGGATTCATACATACGTATGATAATGTCACCCGAACCGTCCTCGGCAAATTTGACCGTGTCGATAATGATATTGTCCTTATCAACGCTAAACAACGATCTCCTGCCGGCTTCGCCCAATTTGACCAAAGGAGGGCAGTTAAGCTCATAGCCTTCCCTGACGATTCCGCTTTCCGAAAGGCTGCCTTCCCACAGGTAAATGGAATAGGTAAATTCCTGTATACCTTTGTCGGCATACATATCAGGAGCCAGAGCGGATTTTAAAAGCGTAAGGTTAATACTGTTTTCATACACATCCAGCCCGTATTTGCAGTCATTTAGTACGGCAAACCCGTGATTTCCCTCCACAAGTGCGGACCACTTATGGTTTGATACCTCGAATCTGTCCTTTTCATAGTTGGTTGAACGATGATTGGGTCTTTTAAGGTAGCCGAACTGGATCTCGTGAACTGCTTCGTTTGAGTGCACATTTACGGGGAAATTCACCTTAAGCAGCTTGTGGCTTTCCTGCCAGTTTATACTGGTTTTAAAGTCAACCCTCCGGCTGTTTCTCCTCAATATGATTTCTTGTTCCATCTGCGAGTTGTTCAAGGTTTTCCTCACTTTTACAGATGCAAACAGGGGTCCTGACGAAACCACATCAATTTCTGCCTTTGAATCTAAATGGACAGGTGTCTGACGGTACATGCTGTCAATGTCCCATGCGTCGTAAACATTTGGCACATCCTTGTACATTTTGAACACATTGCAGCCAGACGCCGCAAGCTCCCTGTTATTCTCCTTGTCGAATATGCTTGTTATTTCTCCGTTTTCGTCAATGCTTACCCTGATCAGCTCATTTTCCAGGCGGCCTTTTTCAGCAGCAACATTATGGCTACTGCTTGCCCCATTGCAGCGGGGGTATACGGTTGTCCAGCCGCAGGAGGGTACGCTGGCTTCAACATATAATTTGTCCCCGGCTCTCTGTACCTCAAGTATGTTTTCCTCAGCGTCAACTGCTCCGGTGTAATCTCCGGGAATTTCAACAAGCTTTTTGCTCTCCCATGACAGGGAATTAAAAATACTCACCCCATTTTTATCTTCACATGTTAAGGATTTCAAAGAACTCTCGGTTATACCGGCCGTAGTGGCTAATACACTTTCATAGTCGGCCTCGGCCTCTTCGTAAACCCTGTGTATGGATGAGCCGGGCAATATATCGTGGAATTGGTTTAACAGTATTGTCTTCCATTGACCGTCCAGGGTCATATTGTCAAACGAATGTTTTTTTATTACGTTTGCCGCTGTGCCCCAGAGCTCTGCCTCCCTTAATGCGATCTCGCTTTTTCTGTTTCCTTTTTTTGTTTTAGCCTGGGAAGTATAAGTTCCCCTGTGAACTTGCAGGTACAATTCTCCAACATATTTTTCATCAGGAGCACCTATTTTCTCCAGGTCCTCAAAAAATTCAACGGGCTCACACATTTTGGTTTTAGGTACCCCTTCAAGGTTTTCAATTCTTTTCAAGTATTCCAGGTGATCTCTCGTAGGTCCTCCCCCGCCGTCACCATATCCGAATGGAAACATTCTTGTTGAGATCCCGTCTTTCTGGACACGGTCATCCCATCTCTTTATTACTGACTCAGGTTTTGTGTGCGAGGTGTAGTCATTGTATATATGGGAAAGAATTGTTGTTCCGTCAATGCCCTCCCACCAGAAGGTATGATAGGGGAATCTTTCTCCTCCGTTGTAAGTCCAGAAAATTTTCTGGGTGCTGAAATAGTCTATTTCACAGCCTTTCATGATTTGCGGAAAAGCGCCGGTGTAACCAAATACATCGGGCAGCCAGCACAGTTTGCTTTCTACACCGAACTCTTCCATGAAAAACCTTTTACCGTGGATGAACTGCCTTATAAGCGATTCTCCTCCTGTGACATTTGTATCAGGCTCAACCCACATCCCCCCGTCGGGTATCAGCTGCCCTTTACTTATGGCTTCTTTTAGCGAATTATAGAGCTTTGGATAGTTTTCCTTAATCATAAGGTAAAGATGTGCCTGGCTTTGCAGGAATTTATATTCAGGGTATTCCTTCATCAATTCAAGCTGTGTTGAAAAAGTACGGCAGCATTTTCTTTCCGTTTCGGCAAGAGGCCACAGCCATGCAACATCAATGTGTGAGTTTCCAAATACAAACATTGCAGGTACTGTTGAACCGTTGACACAATCAAAAAGAGGCTTTAAATCATTTCTGCATTTAATGGCCGTTTCAAGCATTTCTTCATGCTCAAGCTCCAAATCAACGGTAAGGGTGAATTTCTTTAATGCTTCATCTATCTTTGCAACCCTTAGGCTGTCCCCATCAATATTTTCTCTAATCTGGTAAAGTGTTTCGATGTCAATCCAGAGCTGGTAAATTTCCTCACTCCAGATGCCAAATGTTGAATTTCCGACCACAGCCTGGGTTTCAGGAGGTTCAGGCACCGATTCCCTGCCGTGCTCTATTGGTCCGCCTTCGCAAACCCTTGGGCCGTGACCTGCATATGCCTCTATCATAAAATCATACCTGTCACCCTGTTTTGCATGGGAAGCAAGTGTAATTTCCTTGTGAAAACGGTCGTATGCACCCGCATTTATTCCGTTTATATAAACAGCGCCTTCTGCTCCGGTATCGGCTTTTAATACAATACGTTTGCCTTCGGCTTCCCCGGGCATTTCAACGTTTCCGCAGAACCATCCGTATTCCCATTTGCCACCCCACCCTGTACCATGGGGCATGCTTTTAAAATCCCTTTTAACAGCTTCCTTTAAGGTAAGCAAATCTGATGTAACATGGCCTTTGAGCAGTATTTCTCCCAACGGCCTGTAAAATAAATCAGGCAATTTGTCTTTCCAGTTTTTAATCCGTGATTTCCATTCAGGATTAAGTGACATTATACCAGCTCCTTGTAACAAGAATTATAAATATTTCATAGTCAAGTATACTATATTTTAGTACCACAATGGTATAATAAAGAACGACTTATAACTAAAAATGATGGCGCAATTATCCAAGTTGTGAAGCCGGAAAACGCTTAAATATTGACGAAAATAAAACCGTTGGATATAATTATCCTAAAGAGCCAAGAACTCTTGGAGGAGTGATAAAATGCAGGAAAAACCGAATGTCTTGTTTTTCTTTACAGATGACCAGCGCTTTGATACTATTGCAGCCCTGGGAAATCCGGAGGTTAAAACACCAAACCTTGATGAGCTGGTTGGAAACGGAATATCCTTTACACAGGCACATATACCGGGAGGAACGGTTGGTGCTGTCTGCATGCCAAGCAGGGCAATGCTTCATACCGGCAAAACCCTGTTCCGGCTTAAGGATGATGGGATGACCATTCCCACGGATCATGTTTTATTGGGAGAAACTTTGCAAAAGGCAGGATACCGTACATTTGGCACGGGAAAGTGGCATAATGGCACGGATTCTTATGCAAGAAGCTTTACGGACGGCGGGGAAATATTTTTCGGGGGCATGAATGACCACTGGAATGTACCTGCCTGTGATTTTGACCCTGACGGTCAATACACGGAAAAGAGGAAGGTTATACACAACCCGTACTACAGCAACAAGGCTGCAGAATATACCTGTGACCATATAAATGCGGGTAAACACTCCAGTGAACTGTTCTGTGAAGCTGCCGCAGACTGGATTAAAGAATATAATGGAGAAAATCCTTTTTTTATGTATGTTTCTTTTATGGCTCCCCATGATCCCAGGTCAATGCCGGAGCAGTTTCTGGATATGTATGACCCTGGAGATATAAGCCTGCCTGAAAATTTTATGCAGGAGCATCCTTTTGATTACGGAGTATACAGCATAAGGGATGAAGTCCTGGCCTCCTATCCCAGGACTGAAGACGAGGTGCGGCGGCATATTGCAGAGTACTATGGGATGATAACCCACCTGGACAATGAGCTTGGCAAGGTGATTGATTCATTAAAGGAAAAGGGAGCATACGAAAACACTATTATTATATTTGCAGGTGATAATGGCCTTGCACTTGGGCAGCATGGACTTATGGGAAAGCAGAGCAATTATGAACACAGCGTAAGGGTTCCGCTCATTTTTTCAGGCCCCGGAATTCCCCGGAATGAAAAAAGAGACACTTATGCTTATCTTTTGGACATCTACCCGACCATTTGTGAAATGCTGGGGCTGAGCGTGCCTGCAAGCGTAGAGGGGAAAAGCCTTGTTCCTGCCATTGGGGACAGGGAAGCCAAGCACAGGGAAATATTATATTTTGCTTTTTCGGAAGTTGTGAGGGGCATAAAGGATTCACGCTATAAGCTTATAGAATACCGGGACGGCAAAAAAGCTGTGAGCCAGTTGTTTGATTTGATGAAAGACCCGGGGGAAAAAGAGAATTTGTATGAACATGAAGAATACGCGGAAATAATTAACAGGTTAAAAGCGGATATGATTAATTATAAGGAAAAATGGGATGATGAAAAACATCCGAAAGGGAAGATTTTTTGGGAAAGGTATAAAAATGGAAAACAGGCCTAATATTCTATTGCTTTTTCCCGACCATCACAGGGGAGACTGGCTGCCATACAGCGATGAGATATTTAAAATGCTTGGGATGGAAAAGCTGCCTGTCAAAATGCCTAATTTGAAAAGCATGATGACGGGAGGGACAACATTTACAAACTGCATAACACCATCTCCCCTATGTGCTCCTGCCAGGGCCTGTCTTGCTTCGGGCCTGAATTATGATTCATGCGGGGTAACCAATAACGATCAGGATTACCCTGTGAGTCAAAAGACATTTTATTCGGTGTTAAGGGAAGCCGGGTATAATGTGGGAGGTGTAGGAAAGTTTGACCTTCATAAAAAGACACGGTATTGGGGCCTTGACGGCTGGGTGGATGACCTTGGTAAAATGGGATTTACCCATGCCATAGATAATGAGGGCAAATGGGATGGATATGATTCCGGTAAGGAAAGGCCCAAGGGCCCGTATTTCAAATATCTCCATGATAATAAGCTGGTTGATATGCATGTAGAAGACTATAAGAGCAGAAGAGGTGACAAGCTGGCTGTTTTTCCGACAGGGCTGCCTGAAGAAGCCTACTGCGACAATTGGATTTCCGGTAATGGTATCAATATGATCAGAAAATTTCCCAAAGGCCGGCCCTGGTTTTTGCAGGTGAACTTTGCAGGTCCCCATAGTCCGTGGGACATTACAAAAGATATGAAAAAATCATGGGAAAAAATACAAATGCCCCAGCCTGCCGCTAACGACGAACACAGCCGCGACACATTAAACAAAATAAGGCAGAATTTTGCTGCAATGCTTGAAAATATCGACAGGAACACAGGACTGCTGATAGATGAAATCAGGAAAAGAAAAGAGCTTGACAATACCATAGTAATTTATTCGGGAGACCATGGGGAGATGCTCGGGGACAAGAACCGGTTTGGTAAAAGTGTTCCTTACAGGGGTTCTGTTTCCATTCCATTAGTCATTTGGGGAAAGGGCATAATAAAGGGAGCTGTTTCACGCATGATGGTTGAATTGCAGGATTTAACCAAAACCATAGTGGAATTGTGCGGGACGGCCATGCCTGAAGCGGTACATTCCATTTCGCTCAAGCCTTTTATAACGGGCCGGAGCCATCAAGAAATGAGACAGTTTCAAATTTCCGGCTTAAATGAATGGAGAATGGTTTCAAATGGCAAGTATAAAGGCGTTTTTAAAAACGCATCTTTAGCGGAAGTATATGATATTGAGAACGACAAATTTGAAGTTAATAACATTATAGGCTCAATGCCGGAGGCCGAAAGGGAACTGGAAGGTTTTTTCCGCTGCAGCAGCTGTAATACCAGTTAATGAGGATAAATCTTCAAAATCGGCTATTTACTTTAATCTATTGGTTATTTAAAATTATTGACAGGGCTTTTAAACAATTTGCGCTTTAATCAGGAGCATACTAAATTTAGTATGCCGGTTTTTTATAAGAAGGGGGCAGCGTATGAAAGAAAAACCTAACGTAGTCATAATAATGGCCGACCAGCTTAGGGCAGACGCCCTGGGTGAGCACACGCCAAATATTAATAAAATAGCTGAAGAAGGTGCGGCATTTAACAGGGCTTATTGCGCTTCACCAATTTGTGTTCCGGCAAGAGGGGCATTTTTTACCGGCAGGTATCCTAATTCAAACGGGTCTTTAATAAACCCGTGGGATGAAAATGACGCACACCATGGCAATGTGCGGGCAGGAATAAAAAATTTATATAAGATGCTTGAGGAAGATTGGGACAGCTGGCATACGGGAAAACAGCATTTATATACGGAGGAAAAAATGGATAAGTCCCCGGATTCCAGGACCCATTGGATTAATACCCAGGAAAAATACAAAAGCTTCCTTAAGTCAAATGGTAAAAGGACTCCGGGAGGCGCGGATTATAGTGGTATTGTACCGGAAATGGCAATGGGCAGGGTAACACGCAGGAAAAATTATTCCATTCCAACTACAGGCTGTTATAATGAAGGATTTGAATACTTTTTTGACGGGTATTTTGCAAATGGGGCCATAGATGCAATACAAAAGAGGGATAAGGACAGGCCCCTGCTCCTGAATGCCATGTTTCTGGCACCCCATCCCCCGCTGGAAATTCCTGAGCCTTGGTATTCAAAAATTAAAAATATTGATCTGCCTGAAAATGTGGGGAAATGGTGCCCTGACCAATCGCCTCTTCAGCTTTACAATTTGCCGGGAGTGCTTGGAGCACGCTATACACGCAAGGATTGGGGAAAAATATGGCCTGTTTATATGGGACTGGTTTCTCTTTTGGATTATTGTGTTGGTATGATTATAAATGAATTGAAAAATCAAGGCATATATGAAGATACCCTGATCATATTCACAAGTGACCATGGTGAAATGCTCGGTTCACATTGCCTGTGGCAAAAGATGTGCATGTATGAAGAATCTGTACGCATTCCCCTGTATATAAAATTTCCCCGCAAGCATGTGCCGGCTGTAAAGGTATCCGACGAACCGGTGAGCTCGGTGGATGTATTGCCTACGATTTGTGAATATCTTGATGTTGAATTGCCGGATAATTTGTCAGGGATTTCTCTTATGCCAATATTGGAAGGTAAAAAGCCGGACAGAAGGGATATTTATATTCAATTTGACGGAAACGGTGCCAGGGGGAACTTTCAAAGGTGTGTCGTACGTGGTGAATACAAGCTGATTGCAGACATTTTCAAAGATGAAAGCTACCTTGAGCTGTATAATGTTAAAACAGACAGCCAGGAAATGTATAACCTGGCATTTGAAAAAGAACATGAAAATATGATTAAGGATATGGTCAAGAGCCTTGCAGAACATATGGAAAAGACAAACGACTTAATTAAAATACCTGATGAAATTTATGAGGAATTTATAAAAAGCTACAGCCTGTTCAGGCAAAATTGAGGCTTTTATTGACGCATAATAGGTTATTGGATATAATAACAATTATTCTTGCAATATGGACTTTGACGGATTATGATGTTACATACAGCAAAAATTAGTAAGGAATTTCAAGTACGGACGCTTTTTTTCAATGTATGGTATTCATCATATTATGTAAAGGGAAAATGGAAGAAAAACTGTTTTTAAAGGTGATATTTTGGGAAGGGTTAAATCAATAAAAATGCTGAAAAAGGTTGTCATATTAGGCCTCATTATTATACTCTCGGGAGTGTTTACCGTAATGGGTGTCAATTTTCATGTAAAGAATACCGGTTCAAAGTACATTATGGGACAGGATAAAATTCCTGAAGCTGATGCCGTTATTGTTTTGGGTGCGTATGTTTTTCCGGACGGGAAACCTTCCGTAATGCTTAAGGACAGGCTTGACACCGGTATTGATATTTATAAAAAAGGCAAGGCCCGCAAGCTGGTCGTAACAGGTGACAACGGGCAGGTAAATTATGATGAAGTAAACGCAATGAGAGAGTATGCACAGTCAAAAGGCATAGACCGCAAGGATATCTTTATGGATCATGCGGGATTTAATACCTATGACAGTATGTACAGGGCAAGGGACATCTTTTTGATAAATAAGGCTGTTATAGTTACACAGGAATACCACTTGAAAAGAGCACTTTATATTGCCAGGAAACTGGGCATTGAGGCTTATGGAGTTCCGGCCGATAAAAGAACGTATGCATATATGAGATATTATAAAAACAGAGAGATTGCTGCAAGATTCAAGGATTTTGTACAGGTTAACATACTTAAAACAAAACCAAAATTTCTTGGTGATACAATACCTGTATGGCTGGACGGAAGTATGACAGATGACGGAAAGAGCTAAGGTATGAATGCCAAGACCAATAGGAAAACACTTTTTCATATTACCACCGCACTGTTTTGGTTTGCAATGTATGCATATGTCCCCATTTTTCCTACTTATGTAGAATCAAAGGGAGTTTCATACAGTATGGTTGGCATAATATTGGGTTCATACGGCTTTGCCCAGATGCTGGTCAGGATTCCGTTGGGCATTATTTCTGATACTCTCAACCGGAGGAAAATATTTGTCATGGCGGGTTTGCTGTTCGGTCTGGTCAGCAGCCTGGGACTGTGGTTTTTTTCCGAACCCGGTTTTATTTTGATATTCCGTTCGGTTTCCGGTATTGCTGCGGCGACCTGGGTTGCGTATTCCGTATTGTACTCAAGCTACTATATGCCTCAAGAGACTCCTAAAGCAATTGGCTATTTAACTTCAATAACCTTTTTTGGACAGGTTTGTGCGGTATACCTGGGAGGTGTTTTTGCAAAAACACTGGGAGACCGTTCTACCTTCATATTGGCCGGCGGTGCGGCAGCAGCAGGTCTTATTTTAAGCACCGGGGTCGTAGAAAATAGAGATGTAAACAGGAAACCCCTAAAAGTGAATGATTTGCTGAAGGTTGCACGGGATAAGAAATTGATGCTGGTTTCCGTACTTGCAATATTTATACAGTTTATGACTTTTGCAACACTTTACGGATTTACGCCTGTTGCCGCCGAAAAGCTTGGAGCCTCCAGCTACCAGCTCGGGCTGCTGACTACGCTGTCGGCCCTGCCCGGAGTGATAGCAAGTGCTTTAAGCGGTGCATTCTTTGCAAGGAGGTTTAGAGAAAAAAATGTAATAATTACAGGATTTCTTATTTCAGCGGCGTCATGCTTTGCTATTCCGTATACAGGCTCCCTGTTCCTGCTCTTTGTGTCCCAGATTATCGGCGGATTCAGCAGAGGAATGGTTTTCCCGTTATTAATGGGTATGAGCATAAAAAGTGTGAAGCCTGAAAAAAGAGCCAGTGCAATGGGATTTTTTCAAGCAATATACGGGCTGGGAATGTTTGGGGGGCCTGCTGTTGTAGGCATTTTAGGCGATGTTTTATCGCTTGATGCAGGTTTTATGGTTACGGGCGCAGTAGGAATTGCAGCAGCAATCATAATGTCTAACACACCTGTATCAGAGTAAATTGCTTTTAGCAGGATATTTGGAAAGAGCCGGATTATTAATATAGCTCTCATCATACAGCATTTGTGTTTTAAGAAAATCTTTTGGGACAAACCAGTTTTTGCTGCTAAGTATTTTTATGAGTTCGTCATGTGTTTCCTGTGCCTTTCCGGTTTTAATGTCAAAGGATAATTCAGGCATATACCTGCTTAATTTCCATATTTCAATACCAATCTTCAAATCATTATATGAGCCTTTATACTCACGGGCATCAACAGGTCCGTAAAACCGGGACCTTTGCAAGGAATTTATTGCCCAATTATCATTCTTCCAGCCGGTTAATACCCGGGGACAATTTTCCAGCGCTATATTTTTTGCCGTATACAGGGCCAGTTCCATTTTATTTTCATGGGGAATTTTTACCGCATAGGAAAAACTGAGGGTGTTTTCCTTGTAGCCTTTGTCATATTCTGCCTGGAACCCATTATCTAAAAACCTTTTATAAATATCTGAACTTGAAATTTTTTCACTATCGGCTATCCCGGTGTCAAATCGCTTTTTGTATGTCAGCTCAAGCTCGCAGCCGTCATGATAGCGGTACCGTACACTCCAGTTTTCATTATTGAAATCCTGGCCTATTGTATCAAGATACCATATTTTCATTACGGCGGCCCTTTTTTTTATCATAAAGTATTCTTCAAAATCCCTTTTTAATTCAAATCCTTTTTCCATTACTGTGTCTCTTTTAAGAAGTATTTTGACTTCCGTATTTTTTACTTCTTCATCGGTTTTGGTGTTTTTTGACATTATATTTCTCCTTTAAGACTTTTATAGTAGTATGGATTGTAGGGAAGTATTTATTCAAACACACTAAAACAGCCCGGTTTTAACCGGGCTGTATACTTTAAGCCGATACAGCGAAAATAGCTCAATATAAAGCTGTCTTACAAACTGCCTTTAAATACTTTTCCGGGTCTTTTGTCACTGCCTCCTGGGTCTGCACATTCCGGGTGCATTTTTTTTCATCCTTCCCCTGCCTGGAAGTATTTTGCCCAAGGATTCTGCCTGATCTTCGGAAATTACACCGTCTTCAACCATTCTGCTTACAGGGTCCTTCCACTCGTCTTTTATTTGCTCAAAGTACTCCTTGCGTTCTTCTTCAGTCATTGATTTCAAATTTTCTTTTTCTGCAATTTTTTTAGCATGTTCCGCTTCAAGCCAGGCGGTAATATCTGATTTTTCATCTCCGGTAATTATACCTTCTTCAACAATTTGTGATAATTTTTCATCCAGGATTTTTTTACGCTGCTCATTTTTCATATCGCATAATTGCTCTTTTATCAACTCTGCTTCTTGTGTTGTTATTATACCTTCCTTCACCATATCGGCAAAGGGTTCGGCAGGTTTTTCAGGGGCATTTTCTTTCATATATTCTATGCGTTCCTCAAAAGTCATTTGCTTTAGTTCTTCCATCTTGGCAGCTCTTTCTTCTTCCTTTTCATCCAGGTAATTTAAAACGGCATCCTTCTTTTCCTGTGCAAAGCTTCCCTTTTCGATAAGGCTATCAATAGCCGCTTCCAACTCTTCGCAATTTCCCCGTATGAAAGAGTGAGGCTTTTTCATCTGCTTCGGCATATTGAAGCCTCTGCCTTTTGGCATCCGGTAATTTTCACCGGGGGTAAAGCCTTCTCTTTCTTCCAACGCCATTTTTCTTCCAAAAGCCCATCCGATGTTATCGGCAAATACGGAAATGCTTATTGTGGCAATTATTCCTGTTATGAATATGCTGCCTGCAATTTTCAAAAATTTCTTGTTTTTGTTCATATGTGATTCTCCTCTCATCAATTATGATAAAATTATTGTATCCGTGTTATGTGTAGATTTTGTGAACTTTAGATATAATTTAAGTGAAGAAGACAATATACACATGGATCTGGTATATAATAAAATAAAAACATGGGAGAAGAAAATGCAGGGAAAAAAGATTTTAATAGCAGAAGATGAGTCTAGAATGAGAAAGCTTATAGCTGACTTTTTAAAAAAAGAGAATTGTTTGGTTGTAGAGGCCGAAAATGGTAAAGACGCACTGGAAAAATTTGAACAGGAAAAAAATATCGACCTTGTAATCCTTGATGTTATGATGCCTGAATATGACGGGTGGACAGTATGCAGGATGATTAGAAAAAATGCAAAGATTCCTATTATTATGCTGACGGCAAGGGGGGAAGAATCGGATGAAATTTTTGGATTTGACTTAGGTGCCGATGAGTACATAACGAAGCCATTCAGTCCGCAAATCCTTATTGCGCGCATTAAAGCGCTTTTCAGGAGAATAGAAAACACAAAGCAGAATAAAAAAATATACGGTGGAATTGAAATTAATATAGACAAGCATACGGTATGCGTTGATAAAAAAAGAGTTGAATTCAGCCCTAAGGAATTTGAATTACTTGGCTATTTGGCTGAGAACGCCGGAATTGTACTCAGCAGGGAACAAATTTTGAATGCGGTATGGGATTTTGATTATTACGGGGATTCGAGAACTGTGGATACACATATTAAAAAGATAAGGCTCAAGCTTGAACAAAAGGGTGAATATATCAAGACTGTGAGAGGTTATGGATATAGGTTTGAGGTGGATAAATGAAGCTGTCGATAAGGTGGAAATTATTTGTTTGGGTAAATGGTTTAATTATTCTTTTTGTTGTTCTTACCTGGTTTATGAACAGCAGCTTTTTGGAGGAGTACTACCACAGGACAAAGCAAAAAAGCCTTCTGGAAAGCTATAAAATGGTTAACAGCATTTATAAGGATTCGCTGCTTGACATTGCTTTTGACCTTGAATTAATAGAAAGGCTAAAAGGACTGCATGTTATTATCTTTAATGGGCATATGGAAAAAATATATGACACCTCATCCAATAGAAATATAATATTACCGGAAAGGGGGAAACAGCACTTTTCAAATAAAAGACAGTCAATGCAGCATTCTGAAGCGCTAATAAGGAAATATCTGCCTGAAGTAGCAAAGGACAGTCCTATTTTTATTAATAACAGGGACGTAAGACTGGGAACGGATTTGATAACTTTGATTTCAAAGCTTGACAGCGGAGCATTCCTCATATTGAATACTCCTGTTACAGCCATTTATGAGAGCGTTAAAATTGCCAACCGTTTTTCTCTTTATACAGGCCTTTTAATAATACTACTGGGCAGCATACTTATTCTTATTTTTTCTAAAAGTGTTACCAGTCCCATACTTGAGCTCAATAAAATAGCACGGAGGATGGCAACGCTTGATTTTAGCCAAAAATACAAGGTTAAAAGCAATGATGAGGTTGGCATGCTTGGAAAAAGCATCAATTCCATGTCAGGGCAGCTTTCAAATTCCATAAAGGAGCTTTTGGAATCCAATATGGCACTTAAAAAGGAAATTGAAAAAGAAAGGCAAATTGAAAAAATGAGGAAGGAATTCATATCAAATGTTTCCCATGAGCTGAAAACACCCATAGCATTAATACAGGGATATGCGGAAGGGCTTAAGGTCAATGTGAACGATGACGAGGAAAGCAAGAATTTTTATTGTGATGTTATTGTGGATGAGGCGAATAAAATGAATATGCTTGTAAAACAGCTTTTAAACCTTGCTTATATTCAGTCGGGACATATGAAGCTTAATATAGAAAAGTTTGACATAACCAATCTTATCAGTGAAGTAGCAGCAAAAAACAGCATATTGTTCCAGCAAAAGAATGTAAAAGCGGTTTTTAATGATAATGAATCCGTTGAGGTACATGCCGACCGCTCGAAAATTGAGCAGGTGCTTATGAATTATGTAAGCAATGCCATTAACCATGTTTATGAAAATGGTACAATAAAAATAAATTACGAAGATAAAGGAAATAAGGTAGAGGTTAAAGTATTTAATACAGGCAGACATATCCCGGAAAAAGAGCTGGAAAAAATCTGGTCAAGCTTTTACAAAGTTGACAGGGCAAGAACCAGAAACAACGGCAGTACAGGTCTTGGGCTTTCAATTGTAAAAGCGATAATTGAACTGCATCATAACAGATTTGGTGCCAAAAATGTTGACAAAGGCGTTGAGTTCTGGTTTGAACTGGATAAAGGCTCTTAGTGATCCGCCCGGTGTTTTTTCTTGTACAGGCTCGGTGTGGTGCCTACAAATCTTTTGAACATTTTAACAAAATTTGAGTAGTCGTTAAAGCCGCTTGAATTTGAAGCTTCCGTGGCATTTAAGCCTTCATAGAGCAGTTTTTTTGCCAGTGATATTCTTTTTATAAGTATGTATTCATGCAGGCTGTTTCCAATGCTTTTCTTAAACAGGCGGCTTAGATAATACCTGTTTATGAAAAATTGCTTTTCCAGGGTTTTTAAGGTCAGGTCGGAATCAAGATGAGAATCAATATAATCTATTATGGGTCTGAGCTTTTCCGGCAGTATCAGATTATTCTCCCGCGAGGGGCTTCTTTTGAAGATCTGGTTAAGAAAGACAACGAGTTCAATAAAATAAAGGCTTTTAAGGATTGGATATTCAGGATTACTTCTTTTGAGACTTAGAAGCTTCATGATCATATTATAAAGCTTTTCTTTTTCAAGGGTATTGGAAAGAAGCCTGTTATTTTCACCGTTTTTCCGGTTTATAAAAAAATCCTTCAGGTTATAGTATTCGGAGCTGAATATATTTAATATGTAAGGATTAAAGTGTATGGACACTCTTTCATATGCCCTGTTGGAGGTAAAGGAAGGTTTATGCACTTCATTTTTATTCATCACCAAAAGGTCTCCGTCTTCAAGCTTATAGCTGTTTTTTTCTACAAAATAATTGATGTCTCCGCTTATCAGGTAATATATTTCAAAAAAATTATGCAAATGAAACTCATATTTTTGAGTGTCCATAGGATTATTTGTCCGGGTTCTGCCAAATTGTATGTCCCTGTCTATATTCTTATAAATGTCATTCATTTTTGTACATCCTCACAATCACAAAAACCAATATTTTTGTCAAAAAAAACTATATATATTGTTTCAATATATATTACTATATACATATAGAAAAAACAAGAAGGAGTGGTAAAATGGGAGATTTTAAAATAGCAGCCCAGCTATATACTCTCAGGGAGTATTTGAAAACAGAGGAAGATGTTGATAAATCCCTTAAAAAAGTAAGAGACATAGGCTATGAAGCAATACAGCTTTCGGGTGTAGGACCTGTTGAACCTTTAAAAATAAAAGAACTGGCCGATAAATACCAGCTTGAGATATGTGCAACTCACATTTCCGGGGAAAGGCTTAAAGATGACCTTGATAATGTAATAAAGGAGCACAAGCTCTGGAACTGCAAATATGTAGGTATTGGAATGATGCCGGGCAAATACAGGAAGGACAAGGAAGGATTGATGGCATTTATAAAAGAGTATAGTGAAATTGCCGTTAAGCTTAAGAATGAAGGTTTAAAGTTTATTTATCACAATCATAAGCTTGAGTTTGAAAAATATGAAGGAAAGACAATGATGGATATTATGCTGGAAAATGCCGACCCTGACGCATTTGAGTTTGAGTTGGATACATACTGGATTCAAGCCGGTGGTGCAAATCCGGTTGATTGGATTAAAAAGGTAGACGGAAGGATGAGTGTGGTCCACTTTAAGGATATGATGATCAAAGGCGATGCGCAGCATTTTGCTGAAATTGGCGAAGGAAACCTTAACTGGCCTGATATTATCAAGGCATGCAGGGATACAGGTGTGGTATGGGCACCGGTTGAGCAGGACACAAGCTTTAGAAGTCCCTTTGAAAGTCTTGAAATAAGCTTTAAAAACCTGCAGGAATTGATGAAGTAAGCAGCAAAAATACAGCATAAGCAAATTGCCGGAAGCATGGTTTTTATTAATAAGAAGCAGCAAGAAAATGCCCAAAATAAATGAGGTGCCTGTAAATGAGTAATTTTATAATTAGTGCGTTTGCCGACGAAATTGATATGGATTTGAAAAAACAGATGGATACACTGGACGAGCACGGAATAAAATATATTGAAATGCGCGGTGTAAATGGAAAAGGGCTTGTGGAGTATTCCGCCAGTGAGGCGAAAGAGATAAAAAAGCAACTGGATGATAGAGGATTCAAGCTGTCGGCAGTTGGCTCACCTCTCGGAAAAATAAAAATAACAGACGACTTTTCTGCCCATCTGGATTTGTTCAGGCATACCTTGGAAATAGCCCATGTTATGGAAGTTAAATATATACGTATGTTCAGCTTTTTTATGCCCGGGAAAGAAGATCCAGGCATATACAGGGATGAAGTACTGGAACGATGGTCTTTGTTTGTGCACGAGGCAAAAGGCTGCAATGTAATATTATCCCATGAAAACGAAAAGGGCATTTATGGCGACACGGCAAAAAGATGCCTGGATATTTTAGAAACACTGGATTGTGATTATGTCAAAGCCGTCTTTGATCCTGCCAACTTTGTCCAGTGCGGGGAAGAAACCTATCCCCGTGCTTTTAACATGTTGAAAAATCATATAGGCTATGTACATATAAAGGATGCTCTTTACAGCGACGGACAGGTAGTACTTGCAGGTTACGGAGACGGTAAAATACCGGAGATATTGAAGGAGCTCAATGATATGGGATTTAAGGCTTTCTTGTCGTTGGAGCCTCACCTGGGATCATTTGAAGGGATGGCAGGTTTGGAGCAGGAGCTTGATGTTTCGCAGATGGAAAAGGGCGGCCCGGGTAAATTTTCTATTGCGGCTAATGCTTTGAAAGATGTTTTATCCGGTTTGTAAGTGAATACATTCGCCTAGGAGCCTGGGACAAAACTCCTGCACAACATCTTTTTGTCCATTGTTTCCGCCCGAATTCTTCAAAAAAAGCGTTAAATATCCAGATATTCGCCGT
>JANQLN010000096.1 GCA_028280575.1 Clostridia bacterium | reverse complement strand
GCGGAAATCTGATAGAGGAAGACAAGCCTTGCACATGCACCTCCAGGCAGGTTGGCCAATATATGAACAAGCTGTCCGGGCCCCTTTTGGACAGAATTGACCTGGTGGTTGAAGTAGCTTCCGTTAAATATAGCGACCTTGACGGAAAACAAGAGGGAGACAGGTCGGAGGATATTAGAAAAAGGGTTGGAAAAGCAAGAAAAATCCAGCTTGACAGGTATGGAAAACACCATAATGTTTTTTCCAACGCACAGCTGACGCCTTCACTGACAAAGCGCTATTGTGAGCTGGACCGGGAGAGCAGCAGGCTTCTTAAGGATGCATTTAACAAATTAAACTTAAGTGCAAGGGCACATAACCGTATATTGAAGGTTTCCAGAACAATAGCAGATATGGAAGAATCAGATTCTATAAAAACAAAGCATGTGGCGGAAGCAATACAATACAGAAGCCTTGACAGAAAACTTGGCGGCTATGGAATGGAGTGAGGCGGTTGGACGACAGATTTTATTGGAGCTGGCTGGGCTCACTGGCAAAGATCAGTACGGCGGTGAGAAGCAAGCTTTTATGCCACTTTAAGGAGCCTGAAAAGATATATTATGCAGGATTGAACGAGCTTAAGGACCTGGAATTCATGGATACAAAAATCTACTCGTGTATTCTGGATAATGAACAAAAGGAAAAAGCACATGAGGGCTTTGAGAAAACAATAGCAAAGGGTATTGAAATAATTACATTGAAGGATGAAAGATATCCGAAATATCTTAGGGAAATATATGATCCGCCCGCAGCTTTATACTCAAATGGAATTTTGAAAGGCGAGGAGCTTTTAATAGGGATTGTAGGCTCCAGAAGGGCAACCAATTATGGAATGGAAATTGCCGGGAGATTCGCATATGAGCTTTCACAGCGGGGGCTTTCTGTTATCAGCGGCATGGCCAGGGGGATAGATTCGGCAGCCCATGAAGGTGCGCTGCAGGCAGGAAAAAGAACCGTTGCAGTGCTTGGCAGCGGGATTGATATCACATATCCTCCTGAAAATCATAGGATAAAAAAGGATATTGAAAAAAACGGCGCCGTTATTTCCGAATACCTTGCGGGAATTCCGCCGCTGCCGCAGCATTTCCCATTGAGGAACAGGATTATAAGCGGAGCTTCAATTGGGACATTGATTGTTGAAGCGGGCAGAAAGAGCGGGTCATTAATAACTGCCAATACCGCACTTGAACAAGGCAGGGAAGTCTTTGCCGTACCGGGAAGGATAAATAATAACAACAGCCAGGGTACCAATATACTTATACGGGAAGGGGCAAAAATAGTAACATGTGTAGAAGATATAATTGATGAACTGGAAAATTCCTATGACATTTGCGGCAAAAATGAAAAAACCAAGGGCAGTAAAAAGAAAATAGATATTAGTGCAGAGGAAATAAAATTAGTTATGTGCTTAAAGAGCGGTGCCATGCATATTGATAAATTAAGCAGGCTTGCCGGATTTGAAATGGGTGAGCTTAACTCACTTTTATTAATGCTGGAAATGAAAGGAATAGTTGAACAGCTTCCCGGCAAGCAGTTTAAAATCAGAACAGGAATGCATAATTATTTGTGAAATTTCGTAATAATAAATTGTGAGATTGTTATCAATACAGCGAAAAATTTTGTTTAAAGCTCAGCTTTCAAGGGTTTTTGGGTTGCAGTATTATTAAGTAATTGTTTAAACGATTGACTAATTAATGATTTTATGATTATAATGTTTCCCGGGATAATAAAGATTTTGGAGCATTCTATTTAAAATTAAACTTGGAGGAATTTGATGGCTAAAAACCTTGTAATAGTAGAGTCACCAGGAAAAGTCAAAAGCATCGGGAAATTTCTTGGGAGAAATTATAAGATTGAAGCATCTGTAGGGCACATAAGGGACTTGCCTAAAAGTAAATTGGGAGTAGAAATTGAAAATGACTTCAAGCCCAACTATATTTCAATAAGAGGTAAGGGAGATGTTATCTCAAATCTTAAAAAGCAGGCGCAAAAGGCTGAAAAGATTCTCCTGGCAACCGACCCTGATAGGGAAGGAGAAGCTATTTCCTGGCATTTGGCAAATATATTGAATCTTGATGAAAAAGAAAAGTGCAGGGTTACATTTAATGAAATTACCAGAAATGCCGTAGCAGATGCAATAAAGAAGCCAAGGGGAATAGACATGAAGCTGGTCGATGCCCAGCAGGCAAGAAGAGTGCTGGACAGGATTGTAGGCTACAAAATAAGCCCCCTTCTCTGGAAAAAGATAAAAAAAGGATTGAGTGCGGGAAGGGTCCAGTCTGTTGCAACAAGATTGATATGTGACAGGGACCTGGAAATAAAAAACTTCAAACCGGAAGAATACTGGTCTATTACTGCAAAACTAAAGAGGAAAAATGATAAAAAGGTATTTGAAGCCAAATTTTATGGGGATGAAAAGGGAAAAATTGACATAAAAAATGAAGAACAGGCAAATGGGATTTTAGATGATATAAAAAATGAAATATTCAAGGTTAAAAGCGTCAGGACAGGAACTAAAAAAAGGGCTCCGGCGCCGCCCTTTACCACCAGTACCCTGCAGCAGGAAGCCTCAAGGAAACTCGGGTATACAACCGTAAGGACAATGCGTTTGGCACAGCAGCTTTATGAAGGCATAGATGTTGAGGGAGAGGGCTCTGTGGGTCTGGTTACCTATATCAGAACCGACTCCAAACGGATTTCGGATGAAGCGGTGAAGGAGGCAGCTGGTTATATTGAAAAAAAATACGGTAAGGATTTTAGGCCTGCAAAGCCGAAAATATTTAAAAACAAATCCGCATCCCAGGATGCCCATGAGGCCATAAGGCCTACGCATATGAATTTGGAACCCCATTTAATAAAGGGCTCCCTTAATAATGACCAGTTTAAATTGTACAAGCTTATCTGGGATAGATTTGTAGCAAGCCAGATGACATCTGCCATATACGATACGGTGTCTGCAAGTATAATTGCCGCAGGTTACATTTTTAAAGCAAATGGCTCCAAATTAAAATTCCCGGGATTCATGGCCGTATATATTGAAAGCACCGATGATGAAAAGCCCGAAAAAGAAACAGAGATACCAATTCTAGAAAAAGATGAAATACTTGATTTGAAATCAATAGACCCAAAACAGCACTTTACCCAGCCGCCGCCCCATTATACGGAGGCTTCACTCATTAAGGAGCTTGAAGAGAAGGGCATTGGAAGGCCAAGCACCTATTCTCCCACAATAAACACAATATTAGCCAGGGGCTATGTTGAAAAAGTCAAAAAGACATTGATTGCTACCGATTTGGGTAAAATAGTAAATGATCTGATGAGGCAGTATTTTGACGATATAGTTGATGTTGAGTTTACCGCACAAATGGAAAACCAGCTTGATGAAGTAGAAGAGGGAAAGAAGGAATGGAAATCTGTCCTGAGGGACTTCTATCCTAATTTTAAAAAAGAACTTTCCGAAGCAGAGGAAAAAATGAAAGAAGTAGAAATTCCTGACGAGGAAAGTGACGTAGTGTGTGACAAATGCGGGAAGTATATGGTTATAAAGCAGGGAAGGTTTGGAAAATTCCTGGCATGTCCCGCTTTTCCCGAGTGTAAAAACACAAAAGCCATAATTGAGGAAGCCGGGGTAAGCTGTCCTAAATGCGGAGGAAAAGTGCTTATTAAAAAGACAAGAAGAGGGAAAAACTATATAGGCTGTGAAAATTACCCCGAATGCAAATTTATGTCATGGGATATGGCCTCGGACCAAAAATGCCCGGAATGCGGTAATTTTATGACTGTGAAATATGTTAAAGGTTTTAAAAAATACCGGTGCAGCAGTGAGAAATGCGAGTTTCAAAAGGAAGAATTGAGAAGTAAAAAGAAAAGTGAAGTATGAGTTATCATAAACATGATTAAGTGAAAAGAGAACGGTAAATTTATGAGTGAATATATAAATGTGATAGGTGCAGGCCTGGCAGGGTGTGAAGCCTCATGGCAAATAGCAGGCAGGGGGATAAAAGTGAAGCTGTATGAGATGAAGCCCGCCCGGCGTTCTCCGGCCCACAGCCTGGATACATTTGCGGAGCTTGTGTGCAGTAATTCCTTTCGTTCAAACAGGCTGGAAAATGCGGCGGGCCTATTGAAGCAGGAAATGAGGCTTTTGGATTCCCTTATTATCCAATGTGCGGATAAGTGCTCCATACCAGCAGGGTCGGCTCTTGCCGTAGACAGAAGCATGTTTTCTTCTATGGTTACAGAAAGGATACGCTGCAATTCAAATATAGAAATAATCCATAAAGAAGTCAATGATTTACCTGGAGACGCATTGACGGTTGTTGCTACAGGGCCGCTTACTTCAAATTCACTGGCAGGAAAGATTAAAAAGCTGCTGGGAAAGGATTACCTTTATTTCCATGACGCCGCGGCTCCCATAGTATTATTTGAAACAATCAACATGGATAGGGCTTTCAAGGCATCAAGATATGGAAGGGGCAGTGACGATTATATAAATTGTCCGATGGACAGGCATGAATACGGCCGGTTTTGGGAAAACCTTGTTGGAGCCGAAGCTGCGGAGCTTAAAGATTTTGAAAAAAACAGTGTTTTTGAAGGATGCCTGCCCATTGAAATTATGGCCGGCAGGGGAACTGATACTTTAAGATACGGTCCGCTTAAGCCTGTGGGGCTGACCGACCCTTCAACGGGAAAGGAACCATATGCAGTTGTGCAGCTAAGGCAGGATAATTCAAAAGCCACGTTATACAATATTGTAGGGTTCCAGACTCATTTGAAGCATGCTGAACAAAAAAGGGTGTTCAGAATGATTCCCGGACTTGAAAATGCAGAATTCGTAAGATATGGGGTAATGCATAGAAATACATATATCAAATCACCCGGGCTTTTGGATAATACATATAACCTGTCCTTAAATACCGGCTATTTTTTTGCAGGTCAAATCACAGGTGTGGAAGGCTATCTGGAGTCTGCAGCCTCAGGACTGGCTGCGGGGATCAATGCGGCAAAAAAAATGCGGGGAGAAAAAAAGTTAATATTTCCTGGAAGTACTGCTATCGGAGGGCTGGCCCACTACATATCAAATAAAACAATTAGAAATTTCCAGCCTATGAATATCAATTTTGGTATAATGGATACACCCATAGTCAAAATAAAATCGAAAAAGGACAGGAATCTTCACTATTCAAAACAATCAATTGGCATAATTAATTCATTAATACCGCCACGCAGCAATAGACAGGCGTAAATTACGGGTGATGATTTAACACTGGTTAATTTTATGTAAGATTGTCTTTGAAAAGCTATATTATTTATACATTTGCAGGTGCTTTTAATATAATAAAAAAACAAAACCAGGAAAATTATTGTATAATCATGTCAAAGTCCTTTATATTTTTGAGTTTCCCCATTTTTTATTTAGAATAGTAAACATCATGAAATTCAAATGGAGCAAACTAGAAATTAGCCTGGTTATTACCAAGGAACCGCCGCCAGCTACGTCACATCCACTGGCCGTTATAATCAATTACTCTAAATGGATCAATGCATTTATTCGCTTATAATTTTATTATTATC
>JANQLN010000087.1 GCA_028280575.1 Clostridia bacterium | reverse complement strand
GGACTCATTTTTATCACTTTGGTATTCTCTTTTACCACAAACGGACGGTTTGCAAGCATAAGTAATATGACAAATCTTGTAAACCAGTGCTTTAATGTTATAATAATTGCTGTCGGTATCAGTTTTGTCTTTGCACACGGGGGCATGGATATGTCAATTGGTTCGGTTCTGGGTGTGTCTTCCTATATAGGTGCAATGGTCTGGAATATGGATAAGATGCCTGGATTTTCGGGCTTTATTATAGCCATATTGATTGCGATGGCATTTACATTCATTACCAGTACGGTGCATATTGTTGCCAGAGTGCCGGTATTTGTAGCTTCTCTATGTGTAAGGTATATATGCAGCGGCATATTGACAACACTGGTGAGTGAAAATGATATGTATATAGATTATAACAAATACAACGGGTTGAATAATGGGGTGCTTAAATTATTCGTATTAATTATAGTTATTGCAGCCGGTTATGTTTTGTATGAATACACTGCGGTAGGTAAAAGCTTGAAATCTATCGGCGGGAACAAAACCATGTCTTATCACAGCGGAGTAAAAACATCCCGGTATATATGGGGGGCATATATTATCCTGGGTATTGCCATCGGTATTGTGTCCATGTTTTCCCTGGCGCGTGTTGGCAATGTAACTGCGACTACCGGAGTAGGTATGGAATTTGATGCAATGACTGCTATAGTTCTGGGCGGATTTCCAATTAAGGGTGGTGCCAGAGCGAAAATCCGCTCAGCTATTATTGGCGCGGTAACAGTTGCAGTTCTCACCAATGGGTTGACGCTTATCGGACTTGACCCGAGCATTATTTATGGAATAAAAGGAGTAATGTTCATTATGATTGTAGGAATTTCTTACGTAAGGAAAAAGGGTGAAATTGTAAATTAAATAATAATAAAAAAAAGGAGTTAAAATCATGAAAAAACTATTTGCATTACTTATGGCTTTATGTATCTGTCTGTTTTCATTTGCCGGATGTTCTAAATCGCCTGATGACGGGGCATCAAAAACCCAAACGGAAAAAACCGGATCGCCCGGGACAGCTCCGGAAAATGAGGATAAGGAAGCCAGGTACAAAATAGGGATACTGTATTGGGGATATACAGACCCCACCGGTGCTTCGGTTAAGAAATATTTGGAGTACGTGGGAGAAGTGTTTAATTGTGAGCTGGTATTTGCAGAAGCTTTTAATGCGGATGCACTGGTGGCTGCAACAGAAAACCTCATACAGTCAGGCTGCGACGGCATTATCAGTGTTTTTGCGTATGCAGGTATGATTGATGCATGCGAAAAAGCTGGAGTTTACTTTATGCAAACTCAAAATGAGGTGATAGATGAAAGTACTCTTGAAATCATAAAAAACAGCAAATATTTTGTTGGCATGATAACAGAGGATGACTACAAATGCGGATATTCTGAGGCTGAATCCCTGTATGACATCGGTTCACGTAATATTGTGTATCTTGCGCCCGCACCTGGAATAGCAAATCACGATAATCGAGTACGCGGCATAGAAGCTTTTGTAAAAGAGCATCCGGACATGGTACTTTTAAGCAATTACCGCGGCGATGAATATGGAGAAGCACTCCAGAACTTTGCCGTAACATATCCTGAAATAGACGGGATCATTCTAACTGGTGGTGCTGCCGGATCGACTGAAACTGTTTATCAGGTAATGGAAACTGAGGGGCTATCTGAGCGCGGCGTTAAGCTTTCAACCGCCGGTATAGGAGAAGGCACGCTGGAGCGTTTTGAAAATGGACAGCTGGCCTCCATAAGGGGCGGGCATTTCCCTACAGTTGGTGTTGGTTTTACTTTGCTTTACAATGCACTAAATGGTGATAAAATAATTTCCGATCCAACTAAAACATTATATAGACCTTTCCTGGAAATTAACAGTGCGGAAGAATTCAAGAATTTTTCCAAATATGTAGAAGGTGAAATACCTCCTTATACCGGTGATGAGCTCAAACAACTGGTGAAAGAGTATAATCCGGATTCAACCGAGTCCTTGTACCGGGAATGGGCAGACTCATACAGCCTGGAAGACATTATTGCAAGGCATGGCAGCTTGATAGATTAGTAACATGTTTGTTCTTTAGTATATTATACAACTTCGCAGCCGGATGTTCTTGCATAAAAAACATCCGGCTGCTTCCAAAAGGTGGTTTGTTATGATCAAAACAATAGAATCATATTCCGGCAGAATATTCAAAACGCTTCTTGTTCCGCTTCTTGTCTATATTGTTTTTGCTCTGCTTAGCAGAGGGAGGTTTGGGACCTGGCTGGGAATGACACTTATTGCGCGCCAGGCTGTAATATCAGCATTATTGGCGCTTGGAATAACCTGCAATATGGTAATGGGAATGTGGGATTTTTCTGCAGGTGCAGTTGTAGTCTTTGCTTCCATTATCGGAGGTAATCTGGCAAGAGCAACCGGGCTGGATCTTTTTGGGTTAATTATTTTCTGCGTGCTGACAGCAGTTTTAATGACTACTTTGACCGGGCTTTTATATAATATATTGAAAGTTCCAAGCATGGTTTTTACCATAGGGCTTGTTTTGGTTTACGAAACCTTACCCTATCTGGTATATGACGGTGCAGGTGCTTTTATAAGCGGAAAGCTGACAAAATTAGCCAGGAGTCCTTATTGCTTTATTATCCTTGGGGTGATGTTTGCAATATTCTATATAATATTTAACTATACAACATTTGGTCATAATGTGCGGGCATATGGCAAAAATTCTATTCTTGCTAAAAACCTGGGTCTGAACCCTTCCAAAATAAAATTCTTTTCCTTTGTACTTGGAGGAGTCTTTTTGGGGATGGCTGCGGTGATATATATTTCATCAAAGGGCAAGATTCAAGTGGGCGCGTCAATGTCTTCAGTTACGATGGTGTTTGACGCTATGATGGGATTTTTTATAGCTATTTTCCTGTCTCGTTATTGCAATATGGCCATAGGTATTGTTATTGGAGCATTTACAATGAAAATGCTGACAGCAGGGTTGGTTTCACTTGGCCTTTCGACGACAATACGTAATATTACAACAGGATTGTTCCTTTTGGTGCTCTTATGCATCTCTTCCAATATGGGGCATGTTTCTGCGTGGCGTGCAAGAAGGGAAAGAGCTAAGCAGGCAAACATCAAATACCTTAAGGAAAAGCGGTGTTAAAGAGGGAGCAGGCTTAATATACCATTTTAAATATCTGCTGCTTAGAGACATAATAGTTCTCCTTAAAGTTATTGAATTGGAATTTTATTAAAGAAAGGATGAGAGTTAGGTTTGTCTGGTCAAAAATGTATAATAGTTTTATTGGATAGCTTGAATAAGCATTATTTAAAAGCATACAATGAGAATGCGACAGCAAAAACTCCGAATATTGATGCTTTCAGAAATGACAGTATATTATTTAATAAACACTACATCGGATCGGCACCATGTATGCCGGCAAGGCGTGATATTTTTACCGGCAGGTATAATTTCCTCGAAAGATTTTGGGGTGGTATTGAGCCTTTTGACGTAACTTTACCGGATTTGTTAAAAAGAAATGGCGTCCTTACCCATATGATTACAGATCATACCCATTATGTGGAAATTGGAGGAGAGAACTACCTGCAGCAATTCCAGACGTGGGATATAATCAGGGGCCAGGAATATGATGCCTGGGTGTCACGGGCAAAAAAGCCTGTCATGTATGATGAGTACTACGGCAAGGTCAATGAGCAATATCAAAACAACAGAACCATGTTTGCGTCCGAGCAGGATTATCCGACGCCAAAAACCTTTAAAACAGCTTGTGATTGGGCAGATAACAACAAAGGTGCGGATAACTTTTTCCTGATGGTTGAGGGTTTTGATCCCCATGAGCCTTTTGATTGCCCGGAAGAATATCTTCGCCTCTATGAAGAACGATACGACGGTCCTCATTACAACTGGATAAATTACGGAAAGGTTACTGAGCCTGCCGACGCTATAGAGCATGTCCGTAATAGTTACCGGGCTACCTTAACAATGGCAGACCTGTGGTTTGGAAAATTCATTGATTCTTTGAAAAGAAATGACCTTTATGACGATACATTGATTTTCTTCATTTCAGACCATGGTTTGCTGTTAGGAGAGCGCAATTTAACCGGAAAAAATCTTTTTCATCATTACAATGAGTTATCGGCAATTCCTATGCTTGTACATCTTCCACAGCATAAAAATGCGGGTGAAACCAGAGAATGCATAACACAGAATATTGATTTGATGCCCACTATTTTAGATTACTGGAATTTTAAGCTGCCTGCCCAGGTAAGAGGGAAATCTTTAAAAGGCGTTCTTGAAGGAACACAAGACCGTGTACGTGAGAGCTGTATTTTCGGCATGTTTTCGGGCAGCTTAAGTTATGCGGACGATAAATATTCATTGTATATTGCTCCGGATAGAAATGTCCCCATATACCAGTATTGTTCTATTGCTACCACATTGTGGCATTACCTGGGAGTTGGACATGAAAATGAAATAGAAACAGGCCGTTTTCTGAAACACACGAACTATCCTGTTTACAAGATACCTGCAAAAGCAATGGATGCCATGTATCCCGAGAATATAGAAAAGACAGTTATGTTTGACAATATATCAGACTGTAAACAGTTAAGGCCCATTGAAGATGAAAAAGTGTATGCTGAAATAAAAGAAGAAATAAAGCAATTGCTTATAGAAAATGACAGTCCGGATGAGATATTTGAACGATTCCATATTTTGACATAATAAAATTTATGGTGAACAAGGCCTTTATTACCAAGGTCTACAGACCACTATGAGCCTGTGTCAGAACTCTTGTATGCAGATTTTCGATTCATTTTTTTCCGTCCAGATTCTTCAAAAAAACGGCGAATATCTGGATATTTAACGCTTTTTTTGAAGGATTTGGGCGGAAATAAAGGACGAAAAGATGTCTTGCAAGAGTTCTGACACAGGCTCATATATAATAACGGGGTTTGCTGCATTTCAACGGATTGTCTGCCCTAACCCAGCAGCATTTTCAGCATCCTGACATAAATGTGCGGCAATTCCGGCTGCGGATTTAGCAGAGCCATCAGTTCAAGAGCATTGGTGAATAACAGCAGGGCTGTAGCTGTCTGCCCAACCGGCATGGGAAGCTCTGCACCTGTTGCGGCTATCCTTTTTTCCAGGCAGCTTGTATAGTATTCCTGGGCAACGCGTATGCGTTCGGTGAGTTTTTTGCGTATGTTATCATCCCGCATGGCATGGACAAAAAACTCCACCGTAAAGGCGGCCCAATCACGTGAATCTTCAAGCTCTGTGAAAAAATTTTTGTTGATTTCGTTACTGATTGATTCGAAAGAAACGTCTGATGTGATTAAATCCTCAAGGTCTTTATGGCCTTTTTCAATATTGTCATCCAGCAAGGCGAGGTAGAGATCCTCTTTACCGGAAAAATTGGCATAAACTGCTCCTTTGGTGTATCCTGCAGTTTCGGCCACCATGTCAAGACTGGTACCATGAAAGCCGTAACGGGCAAATAAGGTCCGTGCCGCTTTAAGCAGCTCCTCCCTGGTTTGAGTCTTGGCTTCTGCACGGCTTAAGCGTGTTTTTTTTGGTATATCCTTCATGTAGAACCTCCTTTTAGCTGTCATCTATTTTTAATTTACTATTGACATACCCATTAGTATTGGTATACTATATAGAATATTAATACGTAAAGGGATTTAAACACTAATAAGTATACCAAAAAAACGCAAGGAGGGAAAGCACTTATGATTGAAATTACCAATCTGACCAAGCAGTACAAAAATGGCTGCGTAGCGAATGAGGGAATTTCACTGAAGATAGCGCCGGGAGAGGTTTTCGGTCTGCTCGGACCAAACGGTGCCGGTAAAACCACTTTGGTCAACCAGCTGATAGGGCTGTTGAAACCAACATCGGGTACCATTACCATTGATGGGGTGGATGTTGTGGCAGACCCTGATGCGTCCAGACGGCTTTGTTCCTTTCAGCCCCAAAGCCAGGTTCTAATTGATGGACTTACTCCCTTGGAAGCCATTGAGCTGACCGGACGTATCCGCGGCATGGACAGGAAGACTGCCCGGCTCCGGACAAAAAGTCTCATTGAAAGGCTGCAGCTTGAACAATGGGCCAAAACACGCGGAGAGGATCTTTCCGGCGGCGTCCGGAGGCTGACCGCTTTTTGCATGGCCTGCGTTGCACCAGCCAAGGCCGTAGTGCTCGATGAGCCTACCAACGATGTTGATCCGCAGCGCCGGCGTCTTTTATGGAGAGAGATAAAAACCATTGCTGATGGGGGCAGTGCGATAATTTTGGTAACCCATAATGTACTGGAAGCGGAGCGTTCTACCGACAGACTTGCCATCATACACAAAGCCCGGTTGATCCGGCAGGGAACCCCTGCCTCTTTTCGGAGCAAAGAGGAAGAGAATATGATCCTTGAGCTGATCCTGGAACCGGGTAAAACTCCTGCAGACATACTGGCACAGGAAGCCAATGCCGTACAGACGGGACGAAGAATTTTCTGCCCTGTAACGATTGGGGAAGTGGCTGAGCGTGTGCATTGGGCCAATGAGCTTATGAATAAACAGCTGATTGAGGAATATTCCATCAACCCTCCGAGCCTGGAGGAGTCTTATTTACAGATTATAGCCGACGGTGAAGGCAGTGACGGAACAGTCTCAAATAATTTACAGGAGGATAGATAATGCGTATCTATATCAAGCAGTACTTTTTATTATTGAAATGGCAATTGCTTAAGTTAAGGATAGTCGTTCCTCTTTTCGCATTGGTCCAAATAATGATGGGGATCGGTTTTATTGTGGGGCTTGGCTTTTTTGTCCCGGACATAGACCCGTCAACAGCCCTTTTTTTCGTAACAGGGGCTCCAACACTTATTACGGTCACGGTGGGACTAGTGTTGGTACCGCAGCTGATTGCTGAAGACAAGAGCTCGGGGAGCCTAACATATATCTGGTCTCTCCCCATTTCCAGGATTACCTATCTGTTCGCGGATCTCACCGTGTGGTTTTTTTCAACGCTGCCGGGAGTTGTCCTGGCTCTTGTTGTGGGGAGCTGGCATTATGGATTTTCTCTTTCCATTAGCTGGATGATATTGCCGGTAATGCTTTTGGTCAGTATTACGGCAAGCTGCCTGGGTTATACCGTAGCGCATTTTATAGAAAAGCCGCAGATCATTTCACTGATTACTCAACTTTACTTGTTTGTAGTTTTGTTGTTTTCACCGATCAATTATCCTTTGGAACGCCTGCCGAACTGGCTGCAGAGGGTGCATGAAATATTTCCGTTAACCTACATGGCCGATCTGGTACGGGGCTCGCTAACCACATATGAAGTTGCTTCGCCTGCGAAGGCCTTGCTTATAGTGATTACCTGGATGCTGGTAAGTTTCGTTTCAGTCTCTGTAGTGGTGAAGAGAAGAAAATGATAAATAAAAAAATATATTTTACGTGAATTAATGGCCGTAGTTTTCTTCAGCAGCTTGTGCATCTTTTTTAGTTTCATGAACCGTACCGCGCGGGTGTTGAGGTGGTGCATAGATAGAGTACAGTTTAAGTGGTTCATTGCCTGTGTTTATTACATTGTGCCATTTACCGGCAGGGATAATAAATGCAAAATCATCATAGACTTTTCTTTGGAAATCCAAGTTATATTTACTGTCACCCATTTTAACAAGCCCTTGGCCTTCTTCAATACGTATGAATTGGTCAAGGTTGGGATGAACCTCTAAACCTATGTCATCACCTGCATTTATGCTCATCAAGGTAAGCTGTAAATGGTCTCCTGTCCATAAAGCAGTACGGTAAGTATTGTTTTGCCGGGTAGCCTTTTCAAGATTGACAACAAACGGTTCTGGCCCATAATCCTTTAATTTAATTAAAAAACAGTTTTCTGATGTATCGGTAAAAGGAATATGCTTTTTAGAAAATTGTTTCCAAAAGCCTGGGTTATACATTAGTGTGTTAACAAAGCAGGGATACGGATAAGGTTTATAAAAATTATGCATATTGTTTGAGTTGTACATTGGTGTATTAGCGTAATAAGGATGGGGATACGTTTTATGCGCATTATACATATTGCTCATTCCTTTCACAGGATTATAATATTATCATATGTTTTATGTTAATGAGATGTGCCTCATTTCATGTCTGCCTGCATAAATTCATCCATGGCTGCAATGGATTCGCTGCTTATTACATGTTCAATTGCGCAGGCATCATTTTTGGCTATGGAAGGCGGTACTTTTAATATTTTTATTAAGAATTTTTGTATTACATGGTGCTTTTTTGAAGTAATTTCGGCCAGCTTCAACCCTTCCGGAGTAAGAAATACTTCCTTGTATTTTTCATTGATGATCAGCCCCTTTTCGGCAAGAGTGGACATGGCGCTGTTAGTGCTTGCTTTTGTAACACCTAATCGGCGGGCAATATCCGATACCCGTGCTCCTGTTCCGGTATTTGACAGTTCAAATATTGCTTCGAGATAGTTTTCCATTGTGAAGGATAGTTTTTCCATACACACCCTCCGTATTTTCGCATAGTAAATTTACAGCCTTGCTTTAAAGTATCCTGCAATAGATTCGACGCTAATATTATATATTACCGCACTGCAAAAATAAAGGGGCCGAAAAATTAATCAAACAGGGAAACTCAAAATAAATTTATATTGAAAACTATAGCCTTACATATTATTATAATAAAATGGCAAACAAAAACTTCTAAAATATAGTGAAGTCAAAATGGATAGTTTTTGCTGCAATAACAATATGAAAGGCATTTTGTGGTTGGAATGAAAAGCTGTATTATATATTATAAATAAAAAAGATTAAGTTGGTGATATGATGAAAAATAATAAGTTAAACCTTTATGAAGAATGTAGAAATTACCCCCAGACTTTTGATGTGGCAGTTTTGGGTGGAGGAACAGCAGGTTCAATAGCGGCTATTGCTGCTGCAATGTATCAAGCTGAAACAGTGGTAATTGAAAGAGAGTGCTTTTTGGGCGGGACGGCTTCGGGTGGGCAGGTAACTCCTATGATGTCAAATCACATACCTGGTAATCTTGATAATTCTTTCATCAGCCGTAAAGTAAATGCCGGACTTTTGGAACAGGGATATGCCGATTCGGATATCTATGGGAATGACGGCTGGTTTAATCCTGAAATGCTAAAGTTCACTCTGGAAGATATGCTTTTGCAAAATGGGGGTAAGCTTTTATACGGGACTGAATTGATATATCCTGTTTTAAAGGATGGGATAATGGAAGGAGTCGTCGTACATAATCGCGGAGGGCTTCAATTTATAAAGGCAAAGGTTTTCATTGATGCAACAGGTGATGCAGCCCTTTCATACAAGTCAGGCGTTCCCTGTTTTGAAGGCAGCGAAGAAAATGGCAGGAATCAGCCGATGTCACTCAGGTTTATGCTGGGAAACATTGATATCAAAAAAGTCATTAGTTTTCTTGCTGAAATAGGTATTTGCTGTGAACTTGAGTATCCGTTTTTAGAAATAGCTTCTTTGTGGAGCTATGAATCCCCCCTTACGGATATTTTCAGACAGGGGGTAAGGAGAGGGGTTATTGAATATAATGATGCATCATATTTTCAGGCTTTTACCGTTCCCGGAATGCCAGGTGTGATGTCATTCAATTGTCCTGAAGCTGTCGGATACGACAGGGCCAATGATTCCGGGTGTGTTACCAATGCTGTTGTGGAGTGTAGAGGAGCTATCCGACGTCTTCATAATTTTCTTAAAGAATATATTGAAGGATTTGAAAGCAGTTATATAATATCTGTTGCTTCAATGCCCGGTATAAGGGAATCGCGTAGAATTAAAGGACAGTATGTATTGACAGAAGAGGATTATAATCATCGGAGAAAATTTGCGGATGCTATTGCCCAGACCGGTTATCCCATAGATATCCATGGCGAGAATCAGTCCGAAGGCAAGGTGAAGCCGTTTCAAAGGGGAGAATATTTTGAAGTTCCTTTTAGGTGCTTGGTGCCTGAGAATATTGCAAATTTGCTTGCAGCCGGACGATGTATTTCCTCAAGCTTTGTAGTCCAATCCTGTATACGCATTCAACCCACATGCAGAGCAATGGGCGAAGCAGCAGGAATTGCAGCTGCAATGTCATGTATTCGAAACATTAGTGTGGGGGAAATAGACGGTATGGAAATACGAAAAGCGATGATACAAAATGGAGCAGAATTTACCGGTCAACGCTAGTACCTCATTTCACGTCAACTTGCGGGTAAATTGCTGTGGATTTTTTCACAAGGTAAGGCGGAGGATTGAGTAATATCTGGATATTGCGATGTAACGGGTGCGAGCATGTGTGTCGTTCCGGTAGGTACGACACTTCATTGACGACAACGCAGCATTGTGAAAAAATATGCAGTAAGGTACCCGTATTTTGATGTAAAATGAGGTACTAGTTCGCAGAAAAGAGCAATTTGCTTATGTTATGATTTTCTTAATGGAGCATACTAAATTTAGTAGTATGAATAATAAGCATATAAAACATTTAGTATGCTCCTTGCTTGAAATTGATACAACACAAATTGCTTAGAAAATAAATTTGTATTGAAAACTATAAATTTTATAGTATAATGAAATTAGAGAGTCATTTCCGCAAAGAAAGCAAATTGTGTTTTAATTGAGTTTCAGTTAAGGAGGATCAATAATGAAAAAACAAAATTTTGAGTTAAAAAATGAAAAGATAAAGAAGGCATTTCTGGAATTGAAAAGGAACAGCCCTGAAAAGCTCAAGAACAGATTAAAGCTTTCATGGAGCAACTGGGGATTTGGAATGGAAACGCTTGCAGAGTCTGCAGCACGTCTTGAAAAAGCAGGAATAAAGTATATGGAACTGCATGGTAATCATTATGGAGAGGATCTTGGCTATAAGGCAGGCGAAACCCTTAAGTTGCTTGGAAACCACGGCATAAAGCCAGCAGGTATTTGCGGAATGTTCTCTAATGACAATGATTTATCAAGCAACAGGGCAATTAAAAGACAGGCAGCTCTTGATTACATAAAAAGGGAATTGGAATTTGCTGCTGCCGTTGGTGCAAAGTACATGCTTATAGTACCCGGAGCCTGTGGCAGGCCTGAAGCTTACGATGATACCGAATTCGAGCGAAGCGTTGAGTCCTTGAGGCTGGTTGCAGACCTTTTTGTTAAATATAATGTAAAAGGGGCAATTGAACCGATACGTGCGGCTGAGGTAAGCTTTATCCATACCTTCCATGAGGCTAAGGAGTATATAAAAGCTGTAAACCATCCCGGAGTATGCCATATAAATGGTGACTTGTATCATATGCAGGTAGAAGAATCACATATTGCTGAAGCTATAGTTGATGCAGGAGAAATGCTTGTGAACCTGCATATGGCGGACAGTAACCGTTGTGCGCTTGGTGATGGGTCCATGGACATCGACACTATAATAATGGCTTTATACCTTATAGGTTATAACGAAGGTGAAAGGTATATAACTCCTGAGCCTTTAGGGCCTGGAGGAGCCCCATATCCCGCAATGTACGGAAAGCCGAATAAAGGACTGATGGAAGAACTTGTAATTAAGACTGCAAATTATGTAAGGGAAAGAGAGGAATTGCTTTTAGGATAAGAGATAGTAAAAGATTACACATTATCCATGGAATGATGTAAAAAAGCCGAATAAAAGGCTTGATCCTAGAGTATGGAAATAGACTGTGACATGGTTGAAAAAATTGTGGGATGCTGTGATTATGAAAAAATGAAGGAGTACCTGGACAAATTAAAAAAAGTGAAACTATAGCATATTCCAATCCAGGCTACGTCTATAACGTCATAATTGAGTTGGTTGTAATTACGATTAAAGCAATAAAGCAGAACAAAGGAAATCCCAATGATATTTTTGAAGATACCAGTTATGTAAGTAAAGTAAGGGTAAATAAGTCAATTGACCTGCTGAAAAATACAAATATAAAGGTAAATGATATAGCGTCAATGGTGGGATTCAAAAATAAAAATTATTTTTATTCCGTATTCAAAAAATATTATGGAATTACTCCTACGGAAATTCGGAAGGAAACATAAAAACTAAAAGAGAATTGTATAAACCTATACAATTGACTTCCTGTAATGGTTGGGTGTCAAACCGACCGAATTTTTGAATACCCTGATAAAATGACTGGCGTTTAAAAATGACAGGTCATCTGATATTTCAGATATGGTTTTATGGGTAAAGGACATCAGTTCCTTTGATGCCACTATCTTTTTTTCAATAATATATTGATACGGCGTAGTGCCTAATGTTTTTTTAAAATACCTTATGAAATAGCTCTCATTATAATTCATAAACTGAGAAAGCTCTTTTACGGTGATTTTCTTATTCAAATTTTTACTTATGTATTTATCAATTTCTGTAATGAATTTTCCTGCATTATTATTGTAATTAATATTGCTGCCATATCCTACAAGGTCAAGAAGCAATTGATAAATTATCTGTGAAATACGGTATTTATCCTTATCATTTTTTTTAACCATTGATATTATCAAATCAATTTTTTTACCTACTGATTCAACTGTTCTTTCATCATTGGCAAGATTGAACCTGTCAACCAGCCAGTTGAATATTTTCAGGCTGTCTCCTCCCATAATGACAATCCACTTGACTTTATAGGGATTGGTTTTGTTTGCAAAATACCTGTGGGGTTCATATGCATTGAAAATAAACATATCGCCTTTTTTGATGTCGTGTTTTTGATTTTTATATATTATTGTTCCCTGGCCTGAAGTTACAATATGAACAATGTTTCCGGGAAAGTTGTTTCTTTTGATGTCATGTGTCGAATTGACCTGTACATGCCCCACACTATCATAATAGTATAGTAATGAATTATTGCTGATGTATTCCTTATTAATGAAATATTGCACTTTTACCTCTCCTTTTATTTGGATATTAATACAGGTCAATTATATACTATATAAAGTCGATTATCAATAATGACTTATAGTAATAGTGGTTATATAATTACTTTATAAGAGGTAAAAATATAAAATCATATAGTCAATATTTTATTATATGATGGAAAAGAAGGTGTTGCATGTGAACTCAAAAGAGAGGGTTAGAAGAGCCGTAGGCAGACAAGAAACAGACAGGGTACCCATAAGCACATTTGGTACTGGTCCTGATATGGTTAAGCGGATAAGCAAGGAATTGAATTTATCAAACGAAGAAGAATTCAATATAAGATCAGGTGTTGATATACGTGAATTCCATCCGCTGAAATATATTGGACCAACACGTTTTTTCAGCGGCATAGAAGCTGATTATTGGGGAGTTCCCCTTAAAAGCAAAAAAGAGAATAAGAGTGATAATGACGACTTGAGACCTTTTGCGAATGTAACCTCCGTTAAGGAAGTGGAGGAATACAATTGGCCGGATATAAATGATTTTGTACCCATAGATGATTTGGAAGATATGTTTGAGTTGTATAAGGACTACGCAATCATTGGAGGAGTATGGGCTCCTGTATTTCATAATATGACATGGATGTGCGGTTTTGAAAATGCACTTGTCCTTTTGTCAATTGAACCTGAAATCTCCAAAGCAATACTTTCGAGAATATCTGATTTCTGGATTGCATATACCAAAAAAACTCTTGAGCTTGGAAAAGGCAGGATTGATATTATTCAGAACTGTAATGATTTTGGCACACAAATAAATACCATCATGAATCCTGAAATATTCAGGAAGTATTTCAAACCGATTTTCAAAAGATTATATGATGTTATAAAAAATCATGATGCTTTTGTTTTCCAGCATTCCTGTGGCGCAATAAGAGAAATCATACCTGATTTGATTGAGATTGGAGCGGACATATTGAATCCTGTTCAGGTCAATGCCGAAGGTATGGATATTGACAGGATAAAAAATGACTTTGGAAAAGATATCACATTATGTGGTGGAATAGATACACAGCACCTTTTGCCTGAAGGGAGCGAAGAGGATGTCAGAAGGGAAGTAAGAAGAGTGATAGACCTTTTCAAGGGAGATGGAGGATATATCCTGTGCGGTTCCCAGGGACTTGATAAGGATATACCGGTTAAAAACATTGCAGCCATGTTTGATGAATGTATGGGAATAGTTTAATTACTTTTGTAGTGTGTATGTTGTCTTTTAACACCAATTTGTCACCATACAGTTTTTTTAGCTCCCTGAGATTGCAATCTCCCATTGGCGGTATTTCCAGGGGGTCTATCACTACTAAATCCGTTTCTTCCGCCATGATCTTTACAAGCTCTTTTTCCGATCCGCATGAATGGATATGTGAGGGGATTTTATAATTTTTTGCCGGTGATGTTATCCTTTTGACAATTGGCAGTGCCAGTTCCCTAAAGATTTCAGGTGTCTGGTGAATAAGTGTGCCGGAACCGCCTGTGCAAATAAAATCAGGTTTTACATCCAGGGACATCAACTTATGGAAGCGTTTTTCAAAATATTTAAGCAATTCTTCACTTTTTTCGTAATACTTATCAGGTTTCTCACCTGCTGATTTCAGAAAAATAAAGGGACACTCCTAAAAATTAAAGAACAAGTGTAACTTTTTTTCCGCATGTTCGTATAAGAAGTATAAAGGACAGGGGGATAGGATGTGCCAGATGATAATGAACTTATGAAAAAAGTGAAGGCCGGCTGCAGGGAAAGCTTTGAGTATCTTGTTTTAAAATACAGGCCGAATGCCTTAGCCTTTGCAAAAAGGTATGTAAAATGCAGTGAGGCAGCTCAAGACGTTGTACAAGAAAGCTTTGCCAGCTTATATGTAAACAAAGACAAGTATGATAATAGGTGTACTTTCAAAACCTACCTGTTCAGTATTGTAAAGAACAAGAGCATAGATTATTTGCGCAAAAATAAACGGCTTGTTTTTATGGAAGTAATAAAGGAAGACGAAAATACTCCGGAGGAAATCTTCTTTAAAAAAGAAATAAGAAATATTGTAAGAGAAAAAATCATGAAGTTGAATGAGGACTACAAAACAGCATTATATCTTATTGAGTACGAGGATATGAGTTACAGGGAAGCGGCCGAGATTATGGGTAAAAACCTTGTGCAGATAAAATCGGTTATATATCGTGCAAGGTGTAAACTGAAAAAGATGCTGGAGGATGTTTTATGAGTAGAAATAAACTGATAAAGGATGAAAGGGAATTTGTTAACGGAGTCTGGAGAAAGGTAAAATACCTGGAATATCTTAAATCTGAGGAAGAAATAACAAGCTGTGCTGAAAAAAAGATTCTAAAAAAAACTCTGAAGATTGCTCTTTTTACATCTGCAGCTGCAGCAGCTTTTATACTCCCTGCTTTTTTCATAAATGGGTTTGATATGTTTTTTATAATGTACTCGGGTATTGTTGTTTTATCAATTGGAGTGATATATGAATCCTTTATTGAGTCCCTTTTAACAGAGAGGAGCCATCATGAAAATTAAAATAAAAGACCTTACAAAGAATTATGGTTCAAAGCAGGCGCTTCGCAATGTGGACCTTGATATAGGCGAGGGCATGTTTGGATTGTTGGGACCTAATGGAGCGGGGAAAACCACGCTTATGCGAATACTTGCAGCCATACTGGACAAAAGCAGTGGGATGGTTGATGTGGGAGGGCTTGACATATCAAACAAAAAGGAGATCCGTTCCATGCTGGGGTATCTTCCGCAGGATTTTTCCATGTTTCCGTCAATGAGTGTTTTTGAAGCTATGGACTATCTTTCCATCCTTTCAGGTATTAAGGATAGAAGAGAAAGAAAAGGAAACATCTACAGGCTGCTTGAAAAAGTGAATCTTGAAAATAATATAAAAACCAGGGTGAGAGCACTTTCAGGAGGCATGAAAAGAAGACTTGGAATTGCACAGGCCCTTATAAATGACCCTAAAATCCTCATTGTTGACGAACCGACGGCAGGGCTGGACCCTGAGGAAAGGATAAGATTCAGGAACCTGCTTGCAGAATTCTCCGGTAAAAGAGTGGTTATACTCTCTACACATATTGCAGGTGATGTAGAATATAGCTGCAAGAATCTTGCAATATTGGATGAAGGCTGGATAAGATACAAGGGAAGCGTTTACGGGCTTTTAGAAAGAGCAAAAAATAAAGTATGGGTCGTACATGCAATGCAAAAGGATTTTAGTTTTTTGAACCGGAAATACCCGGTAATATCTACAGTTGCCGGAGATGACAGGATAAAGGTGAGGCTTATCGCCGGCAAAAGTCCGGCAAGTGAGGCCGTCCCAGCGGAGCCTACAGTGGAAGATGCCTATATGTATATAATGAAGGGGGAGGAATGAAAGTGTTTATAAAGCTGTTGAATAAAGAAATCAAGTACTTGCTTGGAAGCATAAGCAGCTATCTGCTTTTAGTTGTAATTATTGCTTTTTATTTTTCCCAGTTTGAGCCGCCGGGAATCAATGATTCCATAAAACCCGTAAGTGAAATGGAGTTTATTTATAATACAATGGCAAAGGATTATGAAAATGGAAGCTTATCCTCGAATATTATTACAGGGGCCGGAAAAGAATTGTCAAGTGAGGATAAAAAGGCGGTAAAAAAGGCTATGGACAACATGAAGGGGGATAAGGAGGTTGTCGGTTTAATCCGTGAAAAGTATTTGGATATACTTGGAAAGCTGGATAAAGAGCTTGGGGGCGATACTTACTATGGAGACCGTTTAAGAGAGGAATTTTTAAGAATTTCTCTTAATTATGGGCAAAAACCTATGGATGACTCCCAGGATAGAATGAGGATTATGCTAAAGTGGATGTCCCTGGATTATCGCAAAGGAGAAATATATAGCTACAGGTTTGGAATGGCAAGGACAATAAGGTTTGGTGAAAATGAGAAACAGGCTATCAGAGACGCAATGAATAAAATGAAGGCAGGAGGAACAAATATACTTGATTTTCCGCCGAAAGATTTTCAGGATACCAGATTTAATATTGATGAAAGCGAATTTGCCGATATTCTCGACACACTGGATAAAAAGCTTGGAGGGATGACCCGTTATAACAGTATGATGAGGGATGGCCTGATGACAACTTCCATGACATATGAAGAGGCTATGGTAAGATTTAATACTATTGTCGAAAAAGACATGATAACTAATGCATATGCAAGGATATTTGCCGATTATATGGGAATAACGGCGGGCTTTTTTCCTGTTTTTTTAGCAGCATTTATTCTAATTAAGGACCGGAGGAGAAAAATGCATGAGCTGATAAACAGCCGGAAAGTAAGTTCAACAGTGTATATTGCAGCAAAATATATGAGTATTGTTATATTTGTAACTGTCATTTACCTGCTCTTATCTACTCATGCTACATTGCTTTTTCATAATTTTGCAAAAGCTAATGGGTATAGGATAGATTATTTTGCCTTTTATAAATACTGCTTAATATGGGTGCTGCCGACACTGCTTTTCACAGTTGCTTTGGGTATGTGCATATCAATTATTATAAAAAGTGGTGTACCGGCCATACCTGTTCAGTTTTTTATATGGTTTATATCAATGATGCCATTGTCGGGCGATTACAGAATATTCAAACCGGTTATCAGATTCAACCAGGTTTCAAGCCATGATGTATATTTACAGTGGAGCCTGGCAATTAATACTAACAGGATGTTTTTCTTATTTGTATCCGTACTCCTGTTCATGCTAACAGTGTTTATCTGGTCAAAAAGGAGGAGTGGTTCAAGTTTTTTCGGCAAGGGCATTTTTTACAATTTCAAAATATAATATCAAAATAATAACCGGGTATAATATGATTGCAGCAGCAGCACTGTTAGCTGTCATACCTGTAATTTTCAGTTTGAAGCTGGTTGATTTTGAAACGGCTGCGGTAATAGGCGAGCGTTTTCTTGCAGTTTTAGGTATACTGCTTATATCACATATAGGTAATATTGAGGAGAATTTCGATGCCTGTGATATAGTTTATTCCAGGACGGCTCCACATGTTTATACTTTCGTTCTAAGGCTTATGCTTGCTATTTCCGTTACTTTTTTATCAATAGGACTTATAGTATTAACTGCAAAAGCGTCAGGAGGAACTTTCCCTTTATGGGAAATATGGACCGGAACATTTATATCTGCTTTGCTTCTGGGTTTTTTCGGCATGACGGTGACAAGCATCAGTAAAAGCCATGTCAGCGGCTACCTGTTATCCTTTGCTTATTTCATGTTTGAATGGTTTACGGCAGGGAGATATACGGGCAGGTTCTACCTTATGAGCCTCCTTGAGAATAATTTCCCAGGAAAGTTGAATTTACTGCTGCCGGTATTGTTTCTGGCGCTTTTAAATATATGGATTGCCGCTAAAAAGGATTGAAAGACAACCGGTGTCAATTAAGACAGAACAAAATACGTGAGAATACTTTTAAATATCCTCACGTATTTTGCATATATTCTTTAATCCTGGATTTCAACAAGCTCTTCAAGAGTTTTTCTGGCCTTTTTGCCAAATTCGATGCATTTGTCAGGCTCCTCTATCAAAAGGCCTATTTTTTTTGCCAGCTGTTCGGTATCCCCGTAATTTACAAGAAAACCTGTTTTGTTATCCTGTACTATATACTTTGTGCCGTTTAATTCTGTTGCCACTATGGCTTTGGACGAAGCCATTGCTTCAAGGAGAATGTTGGGGGGCATGCCTTCTTTTTTTGATGTCAATATTGCTGCATCCGATATAGCAAGTATAAGCTGAATATCTTTTCTGAAGCCAAGGAATTTTATATGCTCCGACAACCCCTCTGACTTTGTAAAATTTTTAAGTTTTTCATCAAGCGAGCCGTCACCTACAACCAGGCATATCCAATTGCTGTGCTGTGCTTTTAATTTTTTAAGTGCATTGAAAAGAAATTCATGTCCTTTAACTGCTTCAAGCCTTGCTACAACTGAAATTACAAATTTATTTGAAACTCCCAGATTATTAATCAAGGTCTCTTTCATATTATCTGTTACATTGAGCATGCTTTTATCAAACTTTTCAAGGTCAATCTCTAATTTGGTACCGCCAACCTGTGTATCAGCAAGCTTTTCCTTGAGTTCAGCCGCCATTTTTGCAAGCTGTTTAGCCATATCGTCTATTTCCTTTATGGAAGCAATTTGCTCTTCGGAAGCTGAAGCAATCTCTTCTCTTCCCTTTGTTATATTGGAACTTACCTGTGCTGTCAATGTAATTCCCTCAATCATCAAGTCCATATCTCTTGTAATGGATTTGAATTTTTCCAGAGTATCCTTCATAAGACCTTCACCGTTGATGACCTGTTCATTATTGCTTTTTATAGTACTTACTGCAACAGTTGTACGGTCCTTTAAATTATCTGTCTGCTGTCGTATTGTTTTAAGAGAGTTCTGGGTTTCCTGTGCAAGCTTTCTGATTTCCTGTGCAACAACTGTAAAACCCTTGCCGCTTTCTCCTGCCCTTGCCGCTTCAATGGAAGCATTTAATGCCAGCATATTGGTATTATCGGCTATCTCAGAAATTACACCGGTTATATTTTCAATATATCCCACTGCCGTATGAAGGTCTTCTATCTGGGAAGCAGCTTTTAATGAGTCATTTTTAATATTTTCCATCATTATTTCAAGGCTATTCATCTTTTCCATACCCTCCTGGGCAAGATGTTCAACCTTATCCGCATTATCGGTAACATCGTTTGAACTCTTTATAAGGTCATCGGTGACATTTGCAAATTCATTCAAAGCAGTTGTAACATTTTCCATATTGCTTGTGGCTCCGTCTGTAGTAGATGCCAGATTCCTGCTCACATCCAGGGCTTTCTCCGAAATTTTGTCAAGTTCGTCTATAAAGCTGCTGATGTTCCCGATAAGAAAATTGAATGATTTTGAAATAAGCTTTGTTTCTATATCGTTTCCCGGCTTGATGATACCTCTTTTTGCGGCTGTTTCAATGGAATTTGCAAAATTTTGCATATTTTGCCTGAAGGCTTCGTGCTCTGAAATTTGTTTCTCTATGGTATGCAGCTTTTTTAAGATTACAATTGATACAATAAATGCAAAAGCTGCCAAAAATACGGCTGAAGCAATTTGGATAATGAATGAATTAACCAGTGAGTATACCAGCACTAATGATAAAATAATAAAAACGGACAAAATAAAAAATTTCATTGAAAGCTCAAATTTTAGTTTTTTCAACACAATACATCGCCACCAGACATTAAAAATTAAATTTCGTTTAAATATTTATTAATAAAAATTATATATTATATTGTGACGAAATTCAAACAGAAAATACAATAATTTCATTTGCCTTGTATTGATTTCATGTAAAGAATATGCAAAATGCTGCATACCTTGTTGTTCATACTACTAAACATAGTGTATTTTACTTAAAAAAATGGTAACATAAGCAAATACCCAATAGGCATAAAAACGGATTATTATTTTGGCTTCATAAATATGTCAAGTATTTTTTTTTCAGCGTTTATAAATCCCTCCACGGGTGCATTTATACCAAATACTTTGCTGTAAGATTTCATAAAATGTATTATATTACAGTTTCCGCTGCGCTCACCCAGGCCCCCGAAAGTACAGTCTATATAATCTGCACCTCCTTTAGCAGCAGCAAGTGAATTCGCAGCGGCCATTCCAAAATCGTTATGTCCGTGAAACTGGAGTGGAGCATTAATTGATCTTTTTAATGTACCGATGATGTTTTCTGACTTGGCAGGTGTCAAAATGCCGAGGGTATCAGCATATCTTATCATTTCCGCACCCTCGTCCCGTGCGGATGAGGCAAGATGCTTCAAAAAGGAAATATCGGCTCTGGATGCATCCTCAAAACCTACAGAAGCTTTGAATTTATTTTCTACTATGAATTTTATGCAAGCTATCATATGGCCTTCTATCCAGGGCCTGTCCTTTCCCAGTTTTTTATTAATATGAAGATCTGATGAGGGGACCGAAATATGAATTATGTCAACGCCGCAATCCATAGAGCACATGATATCTTCCCTCTTCATTCTATTCCAGGCTGAAATTCTGCTGGAGAGACCCAATTTTGAAATTTTGCACACAGCGGCCATCTCATCTCCCCCCATAGCGGGAGTACCGGCTTCGATCTGGAATATTCCCAGATCATCCATAATAAGAGCTATTTCAAGCTTTTGTTCAATTGAAAGAGCAAGACCCGGCCGCTGTTCGCCGTCCCTCATTGTAGTATCTGTTATTTTTATACCGGCAGCTTCCTTTCGTAAATTTATTGGACTGCTTTTTTAGAATGCTTACCTCGTATGAATTTGCGCTTTAACCCGACAATTTCAGGAGGGTAGGGTTCATAGGTTTTACAATCCTTGGTTATACCGTCCACATGTATTCCTGATTCGCATTCAAATATTTTATTGCCGATAACAGGTTTGAAGCTGCTGACAGGGCTGCCGAATACTTGTTCGTACAGCTTTGCAAGCTGCGAAAAATATTTAGTGTCATGCCCTGTTGCAATATTATCAATCACAGACACAGCCATAATCAATTCCTCAATAGGTGTATGCCCGCCTAAAGGGCCAAACCCTGTGAATGTTCCGCTGATGCTGTAAAAGCCGTATTTGCATGCTTCATAACTTAAGGCGGTTGCACAATAGTATTTGTTGCCTGCACATAAATCAATGTTTATTCGTGGATTGAGTTTTTTTAATTCAAGCAATCTTTCAAAATACTTGCGTGAAAATGTAGCAATACCCTTTATCCGGATAATGTCAATATGCTCTGAAGGCTTTGTTATACAAGAGTTAAAAAGCTCTAAATTTTTATTGCTTTTTATGTCCGTTTCAAAAATTATCTTTTTTTCTTCAAGCAGTGATAAAGGCCAATTTATATATAAATTACCGGACGGGCATATTAAATGAGTTATATTCTTTTCGGAAGCTTTTAATAAATCTTTTTCATTTTCAATCCTTAAGGCAAATTCTGCCTTTACTTTTGAAATATCAAACAAGCTTAATGCATAAGTATTTATTTCCAGTATGTCCGCACATGTTTTATTCAAAAGCTTTATATATTTTTTTATCATATCGGGGGATACTTGCCTTTTCCTTTTATATAGATACAAAAGGCTCATATCGATTGTTTTTATCTGCTTTATCAAAAGCTCCACTCCTTTTTTGAGGAAACTATTTTAACAAATACCAGCATGGTGAATGACAAAAGCAAAAGAATGGCTGCCAGTAAGGATGCAGCCTTAATGTCAGTTTGCATCAAGGTGTAAATTTTCAAGGGTATTGTTTGTGTCATACCTTCAAGATTTCCGGCAAATGTGATTGTTGCGCCGAATTCACCCATTGCCCGTACCCATGATAGTGTAAGGGCTGATATGATATGTCCCGAAAGCATAGGGAGTATAATTTTAAATATCGTGATCAATTTGCCGGCACCGCAAAGATAGGAAGCTTCATATACCTGGGGTGGAATTGCTTCTATTGCGGATTTCATGACCTGCACATAAAAAGGGGAAGAAACAAACACCTGGGCTATTATTACCGCTTTTGAAGAAAATGAAATATGGATTCCCCAATCAACCAAAACCCTCCCTATGATTCCATTCCTGCCGAAAACAAGTAAGAGCCCTATTCCTGCAATTGCAGGAGGGAATACGACAGGGAGCTGGAAAAGGATTTCCATAAATCTTTTCAATGCACGGTTTTTTATATTAACCGTATGAAAAACAGCGGCAGTCCCAAATACAAAGCAGATAAATGTTGAAATAAGCGATGTAGTAAAACTGAGCCTGATGGCAGGTATATAATCGGTAAGATTTTCAGACATTGACAAAATCCATGGATAACTATAGCTGAGTATTGCATAGACAGGCAGAATTAAAAAAGCTGTATAAATTACGAAAGCTAAAGCAGCAGGCAAAGATGCCATACTATTGTTGACCGGCATATTTTTTTTAGAGCAGCCGCATGTCCTTTCCATATACTAATTCCTCCTTATCCGTTTTTAAGGATTTCCTTTGGCTTTAGCTTTAATTTTGCCGATTAAATCCTTCCGTTATAAACCCATGCTTCTTAAATATTCTTTTACCGTTTTTTCCTGTAATATAACCTGTGAATTTTACTGCGGCGTCCTTATTTTTTGAAGCATTTAAAACGCCTGTATGGTAATTTGCAAAAGTGCTTTCAAAAACGGGCAAATCTCTACTGCCCAGTGTTTTGCATAATTCATCCTCAATATCTGTCCGGTAAACAATTCCAACATCTGCTTCACCGGCCAGGACTTTTGAAAGCACATTTTTTACACTGAGTTCCCTGCTTTTAATATTTTCCAATATTGAATTTTTTTCATCCATGCCCAGGGTATTGCTGTTTACAGCTTTATCAAGAATACTGAAAAAATAACTGCCTGCAGGAACACTTTCTTCGCCTGTGACCAGTATTAATCCGGTTTGGGCCAGGTCGGACAGTGAATTTATACGAATACTGCCGTTTTTTGCGTAACATAATGTAAGCCTGTTTTTTGCAAGTATCGTGCTGTTTTTAATGTATCCGGAGGATGTTAGCTTATCCATACATTCATAGTTTGCAGATATGTAAATATCGGCTCTTGCACCAGCCATTATTGATGTTGCCAGGGACTGGCTGCCGGCAAAATTCAAAATCGCTTTTTTGCCAAAAGCCTCTTCAAATTCGGCGGCGGCTTCACTTATGGGTCCGGTCATGCTGGCGGCTGCAAATATATGTATTGCTTTATCCCTATTTTCCTGGCTGCATGAGGCAAGCACCAGGAAAATAGATAAAATAAATACAATCCCGGTTTTTTCAAATACACCTTTCATGATAATAAAACATCCTTAAAACCTATATATTATATTTTTCCAGCATTCCTGCTGCGTCCGCACGGCACTGCCTGCAGTGATACATTTGTCTGATGTGCCTTTCAGATTTTAACCTGGTAATATTGAGAGTGTTGTTGTCCACCGGTTCAAGTTTTTCAAAAGTACTGCCGTTAACGGGAATCATTTTCGTTATATTGGTCATATATGCTCCATAATTTTTCGCAGCAGAAACTACGTCTATTACATGCCTGTCGTTAATACCGTTTACCATCACTATGTTTACTTTGCATACGGCCCCTGCCGAGGACATTTTAGAAAGCCCTTCAAGCTGATTGCTTATGAGAATTTTTGCAGCCTCGGCTCCCGTATATCTTTTTTTGTTATAATATATATATTCATACATCATAGAGGCAATTTTCACATCTACCGCATTTATTGTTACCGTTATATGGGATACTCCGATATCAATAAGTGAATCCCCATAAGAGGGAAGCATTAATCCGTTAGTTGATAAACAGAAAAGTATCCGTGTATCTTTTTTGCGTATCAGTTCAAGTGTCCTTCTTGTCTTTTCAAATTCGTGGAGTGGGTCACCGGGGCCTGAAATGCCTATAACCTTAAGATTTTCAAGTGTGCTTTTGGCATCCAGGTATTTGTCAAAAGCCTCTTTTGGGGTTAGAATTTTGCTCGTTACACCAGGCCTGCTTTCGTTTGTGCAGTCGTATTTCCTATTGCAGTAATTACACCTGATATTGCACCCGGGTGCCACCGGCAGGTGCAGCCTGGCATACATTTTTGCATGGGGATTGAAGCAGGGATGGTACTTTGATGCTTTCATGCTATTGGTATTGTTAATTGATACATTCAATTTTTGCCACCCTTTCTTTTAGAATCAATTTAAGTATAAGCTTTTTTAGACTTAATTGAAATATTTTTGGTACATTCTTTTTCTGTATGTACTTTCCTTAAAAGACAGGTAAGTATTAGTAATTTCGTCCAACAGCCTCATTGTACCTTCATAACATATACTTAAAAGCCTTTGCCCGCCGATTCTGTCGTGTATTGGAAAACCTATCCTGACAAGGGGGATGCCTTCCTTTTCTTCAATCCATTTTCCGTCCGAATTTCCTATCAGGACATCAACATGGCAGCCGGCAACAAATTTTTGTATTTTTTCAAAATCAGTATCTGTCATAACACTAAGGTTATTTTTAAATTTTTCCTCAAGGTTTTCCACGGCAGGTTTTAGAAGCGGACTTTTACAGCCTGTCGCAGCAAGCCTCAACCCTATTCCATTCTCAAGGCATATGTTTAGTATTCCCAGCACCAGCTCCGGTTCGCCGTAAACTGCTGCACTGAATTCACTGTTGTATTTATGGGAATCTATCATTGAGTCCATTAATCTGCCCCGTTGTTCTGTTATCATGTGAGGTACTTTTCGGCCCGAAAACTCGGCCAGCAATGATATCAGCGTGTCAGTACCTTCAATACCCATAGGCAGGGGACATCTATATAAAGGAACTCCAAATTTGTCTTTCAAGAATTTGCCGGGAGACAGTTTTTCCGGAATCGTTGTGCCTATTTCCAAAGTAGCCATGGCTCCAGGCATCCTTGCAATACTTGATAAGGCTGTGCCGCCTTTTGGAATGCGTTTATATTCCCTGGTATATGGAGCATCAAGCGTGTCCGATATGTCAGGCAGCATTATGTATTCAATGCCGAACATCTCAAGTATAAGCTTTAAATGCCTTATATCGGCAGGTGATAAAAGAGGTACTATTACATTGAGTGCCCTGCTTTTTCCGGTAATTACGGCGGTATCCTCCACTATGGCTTTTAAAGCATTGAAGTAGCCTTCAAATTGAGTTCCGGCATATCCTGGTGTTGATATAGGAATCAGGGAGATGCTTTTTAAGGAAGGGTCCGTTTTCATTTCCTTTACCATGCGGGCGGTGTCCTCTCCTATTGTTTCGGCAAGGCATGTAGTACCTATTCCAATGACTGAAGGCTCATAAAGCCCTATAACATTGTATATTGCCTTTTTAAGGTTTTCGGAGCCGCCAAATACCGTGCCTTGCTCAGTGAGAGAGGAAGAAGCAATATCCACAGGTTCGTTATAATGTGTAGCCATGTGGCGTCTTATATAAGTACTGCAGCCCTGTGAGCCATGGAGGATGACCATGGAACCGGATATACCCTTTAATGCGGCTACCATTCCCATGGGCATGCACATCTTACAGGGATTTACCGTCAGATTAACGTAATTTCTATCCATATTACTTCACCAGCTTCCCAAATTTTCTAAATAGTCTGTGCTTTCCATCAATTTTATAATTCCATACAGCATGACTAAATTTATATTCTGCAGACTGCCGTATCCTTTGAGTATTTAAAAGTCATAGTGCAATACTTATAAGAGGTTTAACTGTTGTGCGCTGCTTAAAAAGCATAAGGAGAATGCGGCTATTGCTGTCCCGCACCCAAAAGGTTCCATACCGGACTGTTTATGCTTGAATCTATTTCTTTAGCGAAATTTACGGCTCCTTCAAATCCGGCCAAAGGGTGTTTTCTCTCATGGTTATGGTCACAAAATGCTATTCCAAGCTTATATGCAAGCGGCCTTTCCTTTACTCCGCCAACCAGGATGTGGGCACCTGTTTTTACAATGAATTTTTCAAGTTCGAAAGGATTGCTGTCATCCAGTATGACTGTTCCTGCGTCCGTCAAATCACCCATTGACTCATATTCTTCCTTTTTTCCGGTTTGTGTGCCCACTACGACGGTTTTAATACCTAAAGACTTAAACTGTTTTACCAGTGATATGGCTTTAAAGCCGCCGCCTACATAAATGGCTGCTTTTTTGCCCGCAAGGCGGCATTTGTATTTCTTTAGCCTTTCATTTGCCTCTTTTTCCATTTTTCTTAAATAAAAATACACTTTTTTCACAGTATCTTCGCCGCACATTACATCTGCTATTTTTAAAAGTGATTCTTTTGTATCTTCAACTCCAAAAAAACTTACATTGATAAAGGGAATGCCATACAGGGCTCTCATTTTTTTTGCAAGGTAAGTCATTGAACCGGCACACTGCACTATGTTGAGCCGGGCGGAAGCAGCTTTTTTTATGTCCCGGCATCTTGAATCTCCTGTAAACTGTGAACAGACATTTATATTAAAAAGAGAAAGGTATTTTTTAATAATCCACATTTCTCCGGCAAGGTTAAAATCACCGAGGATATTCAAGCTGTTTGAGCCCATATTTGAGGTGTTTTTATCCATCAGCTCAAGGAGGGCATTGCATGCGGCTTTATATCCGGCAGATTTGTTGCCGGCAAATCCCGGTGATTTTACAGGTACTACTTTTATATTGTGTTTAGTCTGTACTTTTTTGCAAACTGCCTCAATATCGTCACCAATTACTCCTATAATACAGGTTGCGTAGACAAAAATCACCGGCGGAGGATTATCCCTATTTGCTTTGATAATTTCATCAATTGACCTTTCAAGCTTTTTTTCACCGCCGAATATCACTTCTTCTTCCCCAAGGTCCGTTGAAAAGCTGTTCCTGTATATTTCAGGCCCGCTTGATAAACTGCCCCTGATATCCCATGTATAGCTTGCACAGCCGATTGGACCGTGTACTATATGCCATGCGTCGGTGATTGGATTCAAAACCACTCTTGCCCCGCAGTATACACAGGCCCTCTGGCTTACTGAACCTGCTATACTGTCGGAATCGCACTTAATGCTTCTGTTTTTGCTTTCCTGTTTTATAAGAATATAGTCATTACGTTCCTTGATTATTTTATTTGGGGCTTCTGCCTTCATAGTTTCAACTATCCTTTCATGGATAATATAAATGGATTCACCTTTTACATTACCAGTTCCATATCTTCGTCATTACATTCCCTGTCCTGTTTTTCCAAAATAGCATTCAGCATCATTTCAACAAGCCTCAAGGCGCCTTTGTAGCCTATTATGGGGAAATAGGAATGTGCGTACCTATCCAGTATAGGGAAACCAATCCTCACAAGAGGTATGTTTTCAGCCTTTGATATGTATTTACAGTGGCTGTTGCCAAGTATTATATCAACAGGTTCATTTTTAATGTGTTGATGCATTTCAAACAGGTCCCCCTTTGATTTTACTATGCTGCCAGAAAATCCTGCATTTTCCAAAAGCTTATTCATTTTTTTGTCAAACTGTTTGCCCGGAGTACCTGTGTATACATATTTAGGTATCATTCCAAGGCTTAAAAGGAATTCAGCAAGCGGCGCAACCACATCCGGATCTCCGGCAACAGCAGCTTTTTTACCAAAAAAGTATGAATGGCTGTCAAGCATGGTGTCTACCAATTGGCCCCTTTCTTCTTCCAGCTCATAGGGGATATCTTTTGATGAAAGATTAACAAGCCCGGTAATAAACCTATCTGTAGACTCAATACCTATAGGTATCTCAAATACCTTAAAAGGTATGCCGCACTTGTTTTCCAGGTTTACAGCGGCAGGCTGCGAGCTGAATTCGCCCAGTGCGATGGTCAATGTTGAATTTCCCGCATCCCGAAGCTCCCATATTCTTGTGCCGCCGTCGGGATACATCTTGTAATCACCGGTCATTGGAGCATCTGCAACACCTGATATATCAGGAAAAATCAAATAGTCAATGCCTGCAATTGCCAGCATTTTTTTTATTTCTCTTATATCCGCAGGGCCTGTAAATCCCGGAATTATATTTACCTTTTTATTGGGACGGCCCGAGCTTTCGCAAAAGTATGTTACAAAAGCGGAAGTCATATTTGCAAAACCTGTAATATGTGAGCCTTTATAGCTTGGTGTGTTTGCATGAATAACGAATTTGCCTTCAGGGACTTCCATCTGTCTTATTATGGTGTTCAAATCATCTCCGATTGTTTCTGAAAGGCATGTGGTATGGACTGCAATAATATCAGGATTGTATATTGAAAAAATATTTTTAACCGCTGTCTTTAAATTGCTTGCACCTCCAAATACCGAGGAGCCCTCGGTAAAGGAGCTTGTAGATGCCATTACCGGGTCCTTGAAGTGCCTTGTCAGCTGCATCCTGTGGTAAGAACAGCACCCTTGTGAACCATGGCTGTGGGGCAGGCATCTATGTATTCCAAGTGAGGCATATAACGCACCAATGGGCTGACACGTTTTTGCAGGATTGATTACAAGGGATTTTCTGTTGTATAATTTTTCCGGGGTAAGCTCTATCATGCTTTCTCACCTCCGAAAAGTACTGCTTCCAGTATTGGTCCGGTTTTCCACGGAGGAGTTACGAAGCGCCATGCCGGTGTATACATACCCATGTCAAGGTCCTTTGCAAATATACCTGCTCCCTTAAACATTGTGTAAGGGCCCGAATAGTCATATGAGTGGAGCTGTTTTGAATAAACTCCCATTTTTTGTGATATATATTTGTCCTTGATGCCTGAAAAAAACATATCGGGTTTAAGCAGCCTTATGAACTCCTCAGTTTCGTGATGGTTCAAATCATCCACTACTATGCTCCCTTGCGCCATTTCTTTCAGCATGCCTCCGTAATAACTTAAGGGTATGGTTTTCTTAAGTTCTTCAAGCTTTTCCGGGGACATGGTTACCCTGAAATATTTCTTATCCTTTTCTACCTTAAGCTCTTCTATATTCTTAGTGTCTGCATCAGCTTTGATGTCAGGTATTACCTCCCTGCCCTCATAGTCGTCCCTGTGCCCGAATTCATATCCTGCCAGTATACTTTCAATTCCCAGGTCATTAAGTAAAACCTGGTAGTGGTGTGCCCTGGAGCCTCCCACGAAAATAAAGGCAGTCCTGCCTTGAAGTCTTGATTTGTAGTATTCCAATTGGTCCTTAACCATGCCGTATTCTTCCTGTATAACTTCTTCAGTTTTTGATATCAGGCTTTCATCTCCAAAATATAAAGCTATATTTTTAAGTGATTGAATTGTGCTTGAAATACCGAGGAAGTTTACCTTCAGCCAATGTGTCCCGTATTTTTTTTCAATCATTTCGGCGATATAGTTTATAGACCTGTGGCATTGTACCAGATTAAGCCCTGCAAGGTGTGCATTTTTCAGCTCCGCATAACTTCCGTCACCTGTCATAATAGTTACAATATCATAGCCTATCTTTTCTAAAACCCTTGATATTTCCCAGCCGTCACCACCTATGTTGTATTCTCCAAGTATATTAATAGGATAAGAACCATATTTTTTTCCCTTTCCCGTACCTATTACATTCTTCATCAGGCCGTTGTTGGCTATATGGTGTCCGGCGGATTGGCTGACCCCCTTGTAGCCCTCACAGCTAAATGCCATGACCTTGATGCCATATTCTCTTTCAGCTTCAGCCGCTACGGCATGGATATCGTCGCCTATCAATCCCACAGGACATGTAGCTGAGATTGTAATTGCTTCTGGTGAAAATATTTCAACCGCTTCCTTTATTGCATTACGCAGCTTTTTCTCGCCGCCGAATACTATGTCGCTTTCCTGCATATCAGTTGAAAAACAGTATTGCAGGAAGTTTTTCTCATTAATTGACTTCCTTGCCTTATTCCTACGTGTCCCCCAGGTGTAATATGAGCATCCGACGGGACCATGGACTATATGGACTACGTCCTTAAGCGGTCCCAGGACAACACCTTTGCAGCCCGCAAAGCAGCAGCCTCTATTGCTTATGATTCCCGGTATTGACCTGGTATTTGCTGCAATTTCCTGGGTCTTGCATGAAGAGTCCTTTACCAGCATATGGGACTTCCTGTTTTTATAAACCCTGGCAGGATATTTATCCAGTGCCCTTTTCAAAGTGTTTTCTCCCCGCATAATATCACTTCCTTTCTCGGTTGTTTCATCAAAAAGATCATATTGCCGATTCACCTGATTCGCCTGTACGTATCCTTATGGCATCTATAACAGGCAGTATAAATATTTTTCCGTCCCCCGGATATCCTGTACTGTTTGTATTTATTATGGTATCAACTGCTGCCTTGACCTGCTTATTATCCACAATCATTGTAAATATCCTTTTTGCTATCAGCTTGTGTCCTTCTGCTACCTGTTCTCCAATCTTTAAGTCAATAGGATTCTCGTTGCCGATAATTTTTTCGACAAGAGAATAGTCGATTTTCTTTTTCCCTCTGCCCATAACCTTTCTGGCTGTTATAGATGAAAAGCCTGCTTTCATGAGTGCCTTTTTTGTCTGGTTCACCTTGTTCATCCTTATAATTGCTATTATTTCCTTCATGACGCTCCTCCTTATAATCCGCTTGTGCCGGTGCTTATTGTGTAGGCCTCTTCTACAGGGCTGATAAAGATCTTACCATCGCCAAAGGCACCCTTTGTGCCCGTCTTTGCACTTTTCATAATTATATTAATGACATCATCCCTGCTTTTGTCCTCTATAACCATTAAAAGCATTTCCTTTGGTATCTCGTCATAATGTATGTCACCTACTTTTACCCCTCTTTGTTTTCCTCGCCCTACTACGTCCATTTTTGTTACGGAAGGAAATCCGGCATCCCCTAATTCGGACAGTACAAAATTGCTTTTTTCAGGCCTTACGATAGCTCTGACCAATAACATCCCATTTATCCTCCTTTACATTTCCAGAATCCCATGTTCCATCATAAGCTCTTCGAGCCTTTCCTGAACCATAGGTTCAGGTATAATAAACATATCATTTTTGTCAATTGCATTTGCAAGTCCCCTATATTCATTTGCCTGGTTTTCACCGGGAGCAAAGTCAATAACGGTCTTTTTATTGATTTCGGCTCTTTGCACCAGATTGTCCCGTGGAACAAAGTAAATGAGCTGACTTCCAAGTTCTTTTGCAAAAGCTTCCAAAAGCTCATTTTCGCCGTCTACTTTGCGGCTGTTACATATTATTCCCCCAAGGCGTGTCCCTCCGGTTTGAGCATACTTGCGGATTCCTTTGGATATGTTGTTTGCCGCATACAGGGCCATCAGTTCACCGCTTGCTACAATATATATTTCCTGTGCCTTCCCTTCACGGATTGGCATGGCAAATCCGCCGCACACAACGTCTCCAAGCACGTCATAGAATACATAATCCAGTTCATCCTCATAGGCTCCAAGGCTTTCAAGCATGCTGATAGAGGTGATGATGCCCCTTCCCGCACATCCTACTCCTGGCTCCGGGCCTCCTGATTCAACGCAGCGTATATTTCCATATCCACTGCGCAGTATATTTTCAAGCTCTATATCTTCGCCTTCTTCTCTGAGGGTATCCAGTACGGTCTTTTGTGCTAATCCTCCGAGCAATAGCCTTGTAGAATCTGCTTTAGGATCACATCCTACAACCATGATTTGCTTACCCATTTCAGCCAATCCTGCCGTCAGGTTTTGAGTGGTAGTAGATTTTCCTATGCCACCCTTACCATAAATTGCTACCTGCCTCATAATAATTCACTCCTTTAATAAAATTTAATAATTAAGTTAAAATATAGCAATGAATAAGTATACAAAAAGGCCCTGTGTTATCATTGACACAGAGCCTTACAAGCATGGTAAACCCGCTATACAACCAAATAGATTAACATCATTGCCGTTACATGGATCCTGCTCTGGAAACATGTAACATATTCATTTGAAAAGAACTTTTTTTACTTAAAAAAATTATAGCATAGTTAAAACAATAATGCAAGAAGAAAAATATAAAATTGCACAATTTAATGAAAAATATACGAAAAATTTAAAATAAAATCAAAAAAATAGGGCATAATGCAATAAAATCAATATAGACTTGCATAAAAATAAGTGATTACTTAAAAAAATTATATAACAAAAAAAGCTAATTTTTAAACAAACAAAATATAGTATTTATTTTGCGGTAGCTTTATAATATAAAATGGAGTAGCTTTTGGCAAACAAGTAGCTGCGGAAAATTATCGATTTAATAATATGTTGAAGGGGAGAATTTTATGGGTGGTTCTGTATCGGTATTGCAGGTTGGTATAGGAGGTTATGGGAATAAATACACGAAAGCTTTGCTGGAAAATGAAAATAACAGGTGTTATAAAATTGTCGGTATAGTGGACCCTGTACCGGAAGGCTCAATGTACTATGAGGAATTAAGAAAAAGAAATATTCTGCTCTTTAATAATATGGAGGACTTTTATAAAAATAATTCAGCCGATCTTGTAATTATATCTTCACCAATACATTTTCACAAAAAACAGAGCATATTGGCACTTTCAAAAGGCAGTAATGTCCTATGTGAAAAGCCTATGTGTGCAACAGTGAATGAAGGCCTTGAGATGATACGGCAGGTAAAAAGGACAGGTAAAAGATTGGGAATTGGTTACCAGTGGTCATTCAGTAAAGCAATACTTGATCTTAAAAAAGATATAGCCGGCGGGCTTTTTGGAAAGCCGTTGAAGCTTAAAACAATGGTTTTATGGGCAAGGCCGTTTTCATATTACAATAGAAACAGGTGGGCAGGGAAAAAACAGGATGAAAATGGGAATTACATATTTGACAGTGTGGCAAATAATGCCACCGCCCATTATTTGCATAATATGTTTTTTGTACTGGGGGATAAAATTGACAGGAGTATAAAGCCCTTAAGTATTACTGCGGAGCTTTATTGCGCCAATGATATTGAGAATTTTGATACATGTACCATGCGGATTTATACGGAAAATGATGTTGAAATTATGTATATTGCTTCTCATGCTGTAAAGGGCCATAGTGACCCAAACTTCTGCTACGAGTTTGAAAATGCTTATGTAGTTTATAACGAAAGTACCGGGAAAAATATAGTTGCCATATTTAAAGACGGCACAATCAAGCAATATGGTAATCCACAAGCCGGTATAATGAACAAGCTGTGGCTTATGATAGATGACATACACGAAAATAAGACCATACCATGTACTCCCCAGGCGGCTTTTTCTCATACTCTTTGTATAGACGGGGCTCAAAAATCGGTTCCCCATATTGTCAAATTTCCTGGAGATTTGATCAGGCAGGGAATTCTGCATGGTGATGATTGGCAGGGAATATATGTGGAAGGATTGTCCGATGTACTTAGAAAGTCCTACATCAATTGGGAAATGCCTTCTGAAATGGGAATTGAATGGGCAGAAAAGGGAAATGAAATAAATATTCCGGATTATGAGGATGTCTATCGTTCCTAGAAGCTATAGATAAAACTCTTGTTGTATTGGAGAGGTATATAATGAAGGTTTGCATAGTTGGGGTAACAGGGCATCTTGGCTACGTTTTGGAAGGATTAAAAAAATATGACGAAATAGAATTAGCTGCTGTGGCACCCGGTTCCGAAGGTGAAAATACCGACGGATTTTTAAAAAAACTAGAAGTTTATGGCATACGGCCGAAAAAGTATTGTGATTATGAAAGAATGCTTGATATGGAGAAACCGGATATTGCCGTAACGGCATGTTATTTTAAGGACCACGCCCGGGTTAGTATGAATGCACTGGGGCATGGAATAAATGTTTTTTCTGAAAAACCTTTGGCAACTACAATGGAAGATCTGGAATCCTTGAAAAAAGCTTATGACCGTTCCAATGCTAAATTGTGTGCAATGTTCGGATTGCGTTATACCCCGTGGTTTTTAACAGCAAAGAAATCTATTGATGATGGTGTCATCGGCAAAGTCAGGCTGATGAATGCCCAGAAATCATATAAGCTTGGAAGGCGCGGAATCAATTTTAAGAAGCGTGAAATATATGGAGGAACCATACCATGGGTGGGAAGCCATGCGGTTGATTGGATGCACTGGATGAGCGGAGAAAAATTCGAATCGGTTTTTGCCTCTCACTCTTCAATGTTTAATAACGGACATGGTGATCTTGAGGTTTCAGCCCTTTGCCACTTTACCTTTAGCAATGAAGTATTTGGTTCTGCCAATATTGATTATTTACGTCCTGAATCCGCCGTTTCTCACGGGGACGACCGTATCAGGATAGCGGGAACTGAAGGTGTAATTGAAGTTAAGGATGAAAGGGTATACCTTATCAATTCCGCTGCTAAAGGCAGAGCAGAGCTTGATATGGTTGAAGGCCCGTCTGTTTTTGAAGATTTTGTAAATATGATAAAAGGTGGAACTCAGGCAATGAACGACGCAGAGAGTGCCTTTATTGTAACGGAAGCATGCCTGAAAGCTAGATTATCGGCAGAGAGAAGAGAAATCCAGTACTTTGATAAAAATATATGTAATAGCAAGTGATTAATGTTGCCTCCTGCTTAAATTATTTCATAATATGCATAAATCAACCTGTATTAAAAAAGGTGGGAAAACTTAAACCAAAATAAGTTTGACAAAAACCTTTTTACTTACATATAATAGATTATATACAAAACAGAGCAGGCGATGCTAATTTGCATGGGGCTGGGCCGGTTTTCCGGCAGCAGGTAAGAATACCTGTGGGACTGTAAATTAAATAATACAGTGCCACAGGTATTTTTTCTGCGGGCACGGGAAGGGAAGTTATGTAAATGAGAAAAATTGACTATAGCCAGGGAGAGAAAATCACACTTGCATGTATAGCTGGCAATATTTTGTTAAGCCTTTTTAAACTGCTTTCCGGAATATTCGGAGGCAGTAAGGCAATGATTGCGGACGGGCTGCATTCTGTTTCAGATATAGTTTCAACTACGGTTGTATTCATAGGCATTAAAATTGCCAAAAAACCTTATGACAGCGAACACCCCTATGGACACGGCAAGATCGAACCTATTACTGCAGGTTTTGTAGGAATAACGCTGGTTTTTGCTGCATTTATGATTATAAAAAATATCATTGAAGCTATAATAAGCCATTCATTTGCAACACCTACTTTTATTGCACTTATAGCAGCCGTTTTATCTGTAATTATCAAAGAAATAATGTATAGAGTGACTTATGGGGCAGGGAAGAGAATCAACAGCCAGTCAATAATTGCGGATGCCATGCACCACAGGTCCGATGCATTGTCATCTATAGGTACATTTTTTGGGATTCTTGGAAGTATGGCCGGAAAACGGTTTAATATCCGTTTTCTTGAGTACCTTGATCCACTGGCAGGTGTGGCGGTAGCCTGTATGATTTTTAAGATTGCATATGATATATTAAAACCTTCGCTGAAAGGTTTAATGGACACTTCACCTGATAAAGAAAAAATAAATCAAATAAGGGATAGTGTTTCTAAAGCTGATGGAATTGTATCCGTTTCATGGATCAGGGCCCGTTATACCGGGCAGCATCTTTATGTAGATATAGAAATTAAGGTAAACCAGTCAATTACTGTGAAAGAAGGACATGACATCGCCGATTCGGCAAAGAAGCACATTAAGCAAAATGTCAGTGACGTCTGTGACGTGCTTGTGCACATAGAGCCCTGCACTTCGAAATTGGCTGTGATAAATGAATAAATTGCAAGTACCGCCTGATGATTAATTCAGTTTTGAAATAGCTTATTTAAAATTGAATCAATATAGCTTTTTCTAACATTTTTTTCAAGAAAGCTGTATCCTGCAAAATTATGAAATGACGAAGGGGCCATACCGAGAAATAAAATACTTGAAAAAATACCGGTTAACCCTATTTTTATTTCTTTGCAATCCATATTAAGCTGCAGCGCAATGTCTCCTGATATTTTTTCCAGAAAACTGTTAAGTCCCGACATAAAAAAATTGTCTTCCTTATTCTGAATAATCAATGGATATAAACCGGCCTTTGTAATCCCGGGAAATTTTACAGCACCGTCAAATAAATAAGTAAGAATCCTGGAAACCGCTATATATACATCATTGGCATTTTCATTCCAGATAGTCTGAAGGTCTTTGAAAGCTCCTGAAATAGCTGTTTGAATGGAAATTTCAAGTAAAGCTTCCTTCGAATCGAAATAGTAATGGACAGACGACAATGTTACATCTGATTCCTTTGCAATTGCCCGGATTGTCACGGAATCTAAACCGTATTTTTCTATACAATTTATGGTCCCCTCAATAATCTTTTTTTTAGCGGACAAATCTTTCATGACTTATGACACCCATCTCCAATAAAGGTATTTATTTGACTATTTTGCTTTATTTCACTAGCTACTATATATTACTTTAATATACTATAGTATTTTAAATTTTTTGGCAAGTGTTACGCTCTTATGAGCAATTTGCTTATGTTATGATTTTCTTAATGGAGCATACTAAATTTAGTAGTATGAATAATAAGCATATACAACATTTAGTATGCTCCTTGCTTGAA
>JANQLN010000067.1 GCA_028280575.1 Clostridia bacterium | reverse complement strand
TCCATAAAAAAATGGGTGAATAAGATGATAATATCAATTAAATTGAATTAGTATAGGGACTAGGAGGTAAGTTATATTAATGGAAACTAAGAAAAGACTTAAGAGATCTGAAGTACCCACTGAAATGACTTGGAACTTATCAGATCTATTCGAGACTAGAATATTATGGCAACAAGAATTAGCTTTAATAGACAAGGCAATTAGTAAGATAGGAGCTTTTAAAGGGAGTCTTTGTAAAACTTCAAAATCTCTATTAGATTGCTTGTTACTATATGAAAAAGCTTCGATTAAAATGGTTCAACTTGGCACCTATGCTCGGTTGAAGCAGCATAGTGATGCAACAAATCCTAATAATCAGGAGGATTTGCTGGCTTTCTCAGCTGTAGAGGCAAGGTTCAAATTAGCTACATCTTTTATAGAGTCTGAGATAATGGCTTTAGATAAACAGTCCTTTAACCAACTTCTTGAACAGGATAATAGGTTGCAGGTTTTTAAACTTTATTTATCTAAAATATACGATAAGAAGGAGCATCAACTTTCTGCTGAGACAGAGGAGGCTTTAGCTGCACTAAGTGAGTTAATGAACTCTCCTGTAACTTTATATCGAATTAGTAAAGCTGCAGATATGAAATTTGAGCCATTTAAAGATGATAAGGGGAATCTGTATCATAATCCTTTATTTTCGTTAAACTCTGCTAATTCTATAGTAAGGAAGAAAGCTTTTGCTTCTTTCTACAAAACATTAGAGCGTTATAAGAATACCTATGCTACCAATTATGCTACTGAAGTTCGCAAGCAAGTAGCATTAAGTAAGTTACGGGGTTATCAATCTGTGACTCATATGTTACTTGATTCACAAAAAGTAAGTATTGAAATGTACGAGAATCAATTGAATATAATCTTTAATGAACTAGCTCCTCATATGCGCAAGTATGCCAAGTTAAAGCAAAAGCAAATGAATCTTACTAAAATGTGCTTCTGCGATTTAACTGCTCCACTACCAACTGATTACAATCCGCCTGTAACTTTTAGTGATTTACAGGATTTAGTCACAGAGGCCCTTGGTGTGCTAGGTGCAGAGTATCAAGAAATGGTAAAAAGGGCATTCGCTGAACGATGGATAGATTATGGTGACAATGTTGGCAAATCTACTGGGGCATCATGCACAACACCATATGGTGTTCATCCATTTATCAAAATGACATATACAGGGACAATGCGTTCTGCATTTACCTTGGCTCATGAGTTAGGTCATGGAGGACATTTCTTTTATGCTAATAAAGAGCAAAGATTGTTTGATGTGAGACCTTCTCTCTATTTTGTTGAAGCTCCCTCAACTATGAATGAACTGCTGCTAGCTCAGCATTTAATGAAAAAAGGTGCTGACCCTAAAATGAAGCAATGGGTTATAATTCAGCTGCTAGGCACTTACTATCATAACTTTGTTACACATTTGCTGGAAGCTGAATTTCAACGCCGTATTTACAATTTGGCCGAACAAGAGGTTGCTCTAACTGCAAATATGCTATGTAACACTAAACAAACAGTACTTCAAGAGTTTTGGAGTGATGCTGTAGAAATTAGTCGGGCTGATGGAATGACCTGGATGAGGCAACCGCATTATTATCGTGGTTTATATCCGTATACATATTCTGCTGGATTAACTGCATCAACTGCTATAGCACAGCAAATTAACGAAGAAGGGCAACCAGCAATAGACAGGTGGTTAAAGGTATTGAAAGCAGGAGGAACCTTGTCACCTGAGGAGTTAATGAAGCTTGCTGGTATTGACATGACTAATCCTGAGCCTATTCGTACAGCAGTTGCTTATGTAGGGAGTCTTATTGATGAATTAGAAAGATTGTATATCTAGGTTGATACCAAAAAGATAATATATTGTACTTACAGCAAATGCATTCAGTACATACTCTTTGTAGATGATGATAAAGTTTAGAAGTCTACGACTTCAATTTGTGTGGTTAATTTGCATTGCGAGTGTATGACATCATAATCAAGCTATTTCATTTGTTGTATCTATCATAATAATAAATAATGCCAAAAATAACTCATTTATTAATGAACTATTTTTGGCATCGCTATATAGTAATATAACATAAAAGCAATTTTTAGAAAGAAAAACGACTTGCTAACTCATTATGGTATAATAAAACAGCTTACTTTAACGTAGTAAAGAGAATCTAAAAGTAAACAAATATTATGCGAAAAGCTAGTAAAAGTATTATAAAAGACTAATACGGGAGAAAAAATGAGTTATTCAATATTTACAAATATTATAGTAGTATCACTGAATATCACAATCGCATTTATACTTATTTTTTTAGCTTATTCGCGTATTGGTGACAAATCAAAAATTAAGAATATTTTGTACTATGTTGTTTTTTGCAATATAATATTAATAAATAGTGTAATGACTTTACTCTCAGAACAACTAACATATCATAATTACCATCTTGCTTTTAGTAAAATCATTCCTATTTTATACGTCTTTATTATGATTATAGTAGATAAAATAAGTATTAAATATTTGATTTTTTCAATGCTTTTGTTTGTAGAGAATCCCCTAATTATTAATATATTGTTTTTAATAATTACAATATATTACCTGGTAAAAGAAAAAGATGAACTTCACATTTTTGTTAATACAAATCTTTTAGACATTGCAAATCAAAAAGTTTTTATATTTGATGAAAAGCAAAGACTTATTTACTCTAATTCTGATAGTCATGAAATGTTTTTGAATGAAATAGATATAAATTTTGAAAATGTTAATCTCTCTCAAAGTATTTTAAAAACAGAAAACAATGTCTATGACTTGAAGTTTTATACATATAACATCAAAGGAAAGGTTACAAGATATATCTTAACATTTGATAATATAACGTCTATCTATACTTTGATTGAACAAAATAAAGCTAAAGAAAGACTTATAAAAGATATAAACACCCATTTAAGCCAAAACAGTATTGATAAAGAAATAAAAAAACAAGAGTTAAAAATTAATATATATAAAGAGTTAAAAAAGGAGAGTATTGTATTTCTTAATGATCTTAAAGAAAATATCTCAATAAAACACAAAAATAATACGATAAAGCAAATCAGGTTTAACCTCGAGAAAATAAGGCGAATTGTTAGAGAATTAGAATAGGAGAAGAAATGAGAGTATTAATAGTAGATGATGAGAGACTTTTTTTGGATAGTATCAGTTATATGATTAGTCAAATAAAAGAAATACAGGTTGTAGGAACGGTTACAGATATAGAAAATGTTTTAAGCTTGTCCAATGATACTAACCCCGATCTTGTCTTAATGGATGTCTACATCAAAAATGAAACATCACTTCACTTAATAAATGATATTAAGAATATATCTGCCAATATAAAGGTTCTTGTAATGTCATCAAGTATATCAAAGGAAATAGTTAAAACAAGTATAGCCTATGGCGCTAATGGAATTATTAGTAAAGATATTGATTCTAATAATCTTATTAGTGTATTAAAAAGCACATATCAGGGGCATTATGTTTTTGATAAAAATAGTTTTGAAACTTTACAAAATATTCTTGAGTCTAATGTCAACTATATGGATAACAGAATAAAGAAATGTAAAATAGACTTTAATGAAAAAGAAATGCTAATTATTACTAAAATTACACAAGGAAAATCAACAGAGCAAATAGCAGATGAAATGCATTATAGCTTAGGTACAATAAAAAACTATATTACGAGGATCAATAAGAAAATAGGAACAGGAGATAAGACAGGCATTATGTTATATGCCTTAAAAAATGATTTAGTATAGGTGTAATATGGATATTAGCAGGCTTGAGAATATATACATTATGATTATTATTCATATCGCAGCATTACTTGTGGATATGATGTTTACATTGTATGTGTTAAAAAATGCAAAAAAAGACATTGTAACAAAGTATTTCGTTATATTACAATTCGCCATTATACTGCTGGTTTTTTCGAAAATGATCAAAGCAGTTGCTCCTACTGTAGAGCTAAGATATTTTTCTACTGTAATTCAGTATATTACTATATTTGCTTTTTCCTACTACTACTTGTATTTTGCTTATGTTTACAATTTTAGAAAACATATGAAAACATTAGTGAGAATACTATTACTGATATATCCTATCTCTATGTTTGTAGTCATAATTACAAACCCATCACACAATCTGTTTTTTGCTGAATACACAATCACATACTTAAAATTTGGAAAGTTGTTTTATTATGTGCATACACCACTTGCCTACGCTTATATATTAGCTGGAATAACATTGTTTTTTAGAGCAGCTTATAAAAATACCGATATTAGTAGGAGGAGGGCGTTGCTCCATGGCATTGCTATAATATTTCCAATTGTCATAAATCTACTGTACTTAACAGGGGTTATAACACCATTTTTTGACTATACGCCTATCGCTTATGCATTTAGTATTATGTTATACGGATACGCTATAATAAAATACGAGTTTTTATCTGTGCAAGAATCTGTTGTATTAGATGTTTTAGAGAATAATAATAATGGGATAGCAATAAGTGATAATAACATCAAAATAGTTTATAAGAATAGTAAGTTTGGATTTTTAGAAAGCAAAGAGTTTACAAAGTCATATGCCTATGATTTTCAAAATAAATATAAAATACATACCATCGTTGATATTGAAAACTATGTTAATGAAAACAGAAGATTAGAAACTAATTTGCAGGAATTAGAAAACAAAAAAAATGTACTATTGTCTGAAATACAGATGAAACGAGAGTTGTTAAATCAAAAAAAAGAATTAAATTTTGCAAAAAATTTACACGATGAAATTGGTCACATTTTCACAATAATAATTCACAGCCTTGAAATGGCGAGATCTAATGATGATACAGAAAAAATAAAATCTATGATCAATGAACATTTAATATCATTAGAAGATAGAATTGCAGAATATGATGATATAAACAAACTGGTAGCTGGATTACAAGGCAGATATAACAATAATATTAATCTTACATTTGAGTATAAAGAAAAAACTAACTATGATAAAAAGCTTATTCACCAACTATATTTCGTTATAAAAGAATGTATTACCAATGCTATAAAACATGCCAAAGCTAATGAGATTAGCGTGCAATTTGATTCTGAAATGATAATCATTAAAAATAATGGTAATGTCAATACTAATTTTGTTGAAGGATTTGGACTAAAAAGCATCAGAAATAGATTAGACTATCTGGTTTGTAGAGTAGAATTTTCTTCTAAAATAGATGAGTTTTATACAAAAATCTATATCTAAACTGAAAACATATTAAATAGAAGATGTGTACTACTTGGCTTGTAGTATGCATTTTTTTATAGAAAAATGATAAAATCATCAAGAAAATGACATTGTCATTATACTTAGATGATTTTTTCTTTTTGAGATAGTGACCAGTATGATTTTTGTTTTTGATAGAATTAATATATATAAAGGAGGAATTATTATGGAAGATAGAGACATGTCTGCAAAGAAAATCTTTAAAATAATAATGTGTTTAACCTTAGTAATAACCTTATTTTTATCATCTTCTAACATTACTGCTTTTGCATCAGTACCTAGTAGCTGGGCACAAACAGATGTAACTCAAGCTACTACTAAAGGACTTGTTATTCCTGAAACCTCTTCAAATTATCAGAGTGCAATCTCCAGAGAAGTTTTTTGTAAACTTATTGTAAACATGGTGGAGCAAAGGTTGGGCTCTCCAGTTGAAGTTACTATTGATAATCCTTTTGTAGATACTGATGATGTGTGGATTATAAAGGCCTATCAGCTTGGCATTGTAAATGGTGTTTCTCCAACAGAGTTTGCCCCAAATAATAATGTGACAAGAGAACAAATTACAGCAATGATGATGAATGCCTTAAAAAAGCTTGATAAATTGTTAGGCACTTCTACTGCTACGAATGTAGACATCAGTAGCGTATCTTTTGCTGATGAAAGTGAGATTTCTGCTTGGGCACTTACCAGTATCAAAGAAGCCAATGTACTGGGTGTTATAAATGGTGTAGGGGAAAATCGCATTAATCCCAAGGGCAATGCCACTATTGAACAAAGCATCCTACTTACTCTAAGACTGTATAACAAGAATGCCGAGGTTTTAGAAGTACCACCAGCAACAAATGACGAACTTGTGACAGTATTTAAAGGCGATAGTCCATATGAAGAGCAATTTGAAATATGGGATATTACAACTGAAGTATTTTCGCAGGAAACTCTTAAAAGTTTAGGCGCTGACGGATTCACAGGAACCGACGCTGAAATTGCCCAGCAAATAGTTGACTGGCAGACTGCTAATATGGATTATGCAGGTCCTGATAAAAATTATGATGATGCGGGTTACACTTCCAGATGGAATTTTATGATACCTGGTATTTTCCCTGCTAGCAAACGAATAGAACAAGTGAATAGCGTAGGAAAAATTTATGGCATTTGCTATGACTATGCCTATATTTATGTAGCTATTGCCAATGCTTATGGTCTTGAAACCAGGGTTACTACGCTTACGCTCGAAAAGCATAAAGAATTATTTGGTGAGCTTCCTCCTGGTCCAGATGATGAGACTACTTTTAGAGGACTGTCTCGTGATGAATATGAACTACTTAAAGTACATCTTGATGAGAATGATATAGATTTGAATTACGACCAAATACACAGAGCTATCCAAGGTATTTCCACATTAGAAGGACATAAGCAAGGCATACACTCAAGAGCAGAAGTAAAAATAGATGGACAGTGGGTTGCCATGGAAGTTAAAAATGCAATAGCAGACCCGAGCCCAGAGTATTTAGACTCTGCTAACTATATACCTCAAAACTGGGACGGGATATATAATCCAATTAGGCTTTATGCACCTGCATTCTGGGATTCGTCTATAACAGATGGACCATCACCAATAGATTATGATGCAGTTGGCGAGTATTTATCTTATGGACCTCAAGTAGTTTATACTGGAATAACAGATGACTATGGTAACGAGGATAGAGCAGGAGATATTAATGCTTTTGCCAATGGCGATGGATATCTTCCATATGTTAATAGCCCAGAAGGATTAATGGAGTTTCTTCATCTAAGCAAAAGAGATCTAGGAGAAGATTATGAGGATTACAAAGAAATGCTCGTAGATTTCTATGAAGGTACTGGTAGACCATTTAATATAATTGCTGATTTCTTGATTTATGAAGATGATATGACTCCAGAAGAATATGCCAGAAAATACAATGGGTGTACTGGAGATAATATAACTGCTGAAGAGATTAGATTATACGCAGAATAGATTATAACTTAAAAATACATTATTTAAAAGCGGCACCTTCTTAAGGTGCTGCTTTTAAATATAAAATATGGAAAATAAAATATCGAAATCTAACTAATTGGTAAGATTGGACAATGATGTTTTTATGATACAGATGAATACTCTATTAGCGCATAGCTACTCCTTTGAATGTAATGACAAAATAATTACACTCAAGACATACTTACCGAGTGATTTCTTTAGTGTTAGTGTTTCTGGAAGTTATACTTATCTTTCTGAGTAAACAAATTTGAAATTGCTCTTATTGAATGGCTGATTCTGAAGCTTATCAAATACTTGTATTTGAGGCGCAAGCTGGCAACAGATGTTATTACTAAATTTTTAGTTAAAGTAAGTACTTAGAACGTTTTTCAAGTTTGATTTGCTGAGATTAAGATAAAGAATAAAATGACGAAGCTTTGGATAAATAAATACCTAAAGGCTTCGTCTATGCTATTATATAACTTAACTCCAGATATCCAACAACTGAGCTTTCAATTTAGCTTAGATTAATGTTATTAATGAAGTGATATTGAAATGAATGATTAACTAGTATTATGTTTATAGTATTAGTAGGTAAAAGCTTTTTGAAAGTACTTTTTGTTAAAAAGAGAGTATTTATATTAATTTCAATGTTACCGCTAATGAAAAAACATTTGTTTAAATACAAGAGGATGATGTAAGTGGAAGATTGGTTGGTTATCACTGTATTACTTATTGGATTAATAGTTTTTGCTTTTTTAGTAGTTTGGATTGACGGAGTGTTTAAACGTAGGAAGACTATTAAAAAGTTTGAAATAGATACTTATATAGCAGGTTTCGCAATAATAAAGCAAGAAGATGATAGTGGAAGGATACTAGTTCTTAATGGTTTATTGGGATTTAACTCACAAGAGATGGTTTTTGGACATCATTTTAAGGACGATTCATTCTATTTCAAAGAGGAGTTATCTAATATATCTTATCTTTACGTATCAGAATATAATGAATTTGATTTTTTAAACTATGTACAAAAAAAACTTGTTAAAAACAATGTTAAACTAAGGTTTATTGTTGTAACTCAAGCAGGTATTTCTATAACAAAGCGTGTTCCAAAAATTATAAAAAAACGTATGTTGTGTAAGATTGGCTTTAAGAACGACTCTGTTTTTACCTTCTGCTATGAGAATAATAATAAAAACATGGAAACCATTCAAAAGCTAAGAAAATCATACATTCAGGGTCAGTGTAGTGTAAAGTCGATTTGAATTAAGTATCAATTATAATGATCGAGGTTAAACAGTAAGCTGAAAATACAGTGTTGGTTGCCCCATGCTTCAATGAAACAACTAACTTTATATGTATTTAGCAATTGACTCAATTATTTAAACATAGCATATTCACTTTAAAATTTGATGATTAATCGATATCATAGATAATAGCAATGTATCTGATCATATTTTACAAAAGGAGAGGTAAGAGATGAAAAGAACTAAAAGCTTAATAGGCGATCCAAAAAATTGGAGCATTCGGCCTGTTGATCAAGCAGATATTCCAGCATTAATTGCCATGCAACGAGAAGGCTGGACAATAGATTACCAGGGGTATATACCTGAAGGCTACGGAGAAATAGCTCTGAAGCGCTATGGTACAGTAGCAGCGATAGAAAAGAATATTCAAAAAGATAAGTACTACTTTGTGGTAGAATACAAGGGTGCCTTACTTGGAGCAATTTCAGGCACACACTTAAATGAAACAGAAGCAGAAATCTGGTGGATCCACGTCCCTATAAGTGAGCGAGGTCAGGGGGTAGGACGTGTACTCATAGACTACTTCAAGGCACAGCTACCGTCTTCTATGAAAGCAATTTATGTGACGACGTTTGAGGGCTATAAACCAACTATCAGCTTTTACCAACGGGTTGGTTTCACACCTTTTAAATACCTGGTTCAAGATTATGATGGGGTCTCTATCAACGATGTGCGCTTGAAAATGGTAATTCAGTAGTGCGTAAATGTCAGTACTGAAACAAAGCTAGTATAAAATTAGAAATCTTTCACAGTAGTTGGTGTTATAAATTAGACTACAGAGTGAAGGATTTTTTTATGAGCCAAAAGTGTTATTTTTCAAATTATTTCAGAATATTTGTCTTCGCTTAGCTAATCAAAATAACGAGCTTGCGAGTATTGTTGAGAACGCAGAGAGCATTCTTGCGAGTTAAGTGAACATTGTCAATATTGCTAAGCAATATTATTGCCCTGCAGAGCGCCATTTGCTTCACATGTAAAAACATGAACAAAATTAAATTGATGTAATGGAGCTAAGTGACCAAAATGGAGTGGAGGGAAATGTTTGCAATGATATAATGATATTGATTATCATTTGCGTTCAAGATAAGTTTACTTTAAGGAGTGGAAACAGTGGGGATTGAACAAATGAAATTGGGGGATGGCTTTATACATGCGAAGAATGAAAATTGCCAGCTATTTGTATTTAAGAACGAGACAGGCGAAGGATATATGACGGTATATAAGATTATGGAAGGGATATATTTGATTTTTGCCAATGCCCATATGAAGACTATGGAAAGTAAGCTAACCCATGCTGCTGACATGTTTACTATAGATTATTGTCTGAAAGGCAGACTGGAATATACGTTAGAGAATGACACCTGTCTTTATCTAAATGCCATGGATACAAGTATATCAGACATGTCATCTGTCGGAAGAAGTTTTGAACTGCCCTTAAATCAATATAATGGAATTACAGTAGCATTTTATTTTCCGCAGGCTCAGGAATCAATTGACAGTAGTATTACTGACTTCGAGGTGAACTTAGCAGAGTTGAGAGCAAAATTCCTTAAAGAAGCCACTCCCCATATCATAAGAAATAATAAAAGTTTAAGCAAGATATTTCTTGATATCAATGAAGCTAGAGAAAACAAGAAAGATATCTTCTTTAGGATAAAAATATATGAACTGCTGCTACATTTGGATTCAATGAACTATGATTCTAATGAAAATAAAAGAGAATATTACCATGAAGGAAATGTTGACAAAATAAAAGCGATTCAGTCATTAATAACAAGTGATTTGAAGAATCATTACACATTAGATGAGTTATCTGAAAAGTTTAACATTCCTTTGACAAATATGACAAGGTGTTTTAAGGGTGTTTTTGGCACAACAATGTATTCTTACATAAAGGAATATAAAATGAATTTTGCTGCCAAGGAAATTATCAGCAAGGATTTATCAGTTGCTGAGGCAGCTTTATGTGTTGGATACTCGAATCCAAGTAAGTTTTCAAAAGCATTTAAAAGCGTAATGGGAGAATTACCTAGTGAAATAAAAAATCGCAGGAGGTGAGTTAATGATGAGTCAATTTGGGGGGTTAAAAGATGAAAGAACATTGGATTAGGAAAGTGATGCGGCATACAGCAAATTGTAAAGCTAAAATGCTGTTTTCTGTTCTTTTTGCAATTATCAGAGTTTTAGGAGGATTACTGCCATATTATGGGGTCTACAAGATTGTAGTGGTTCTGACTAATGAAACGGGAGAAATTAACCAAATTGTGTTTTGGGTTATCTTCTGTTTGGCAGGATATATTATTAGAACAGTATTTCATACGATGTCTACTATGCTTTCACATATATCAGCCTATACAATACTGAACAATATCAGGCTAAAGATGTCAGAAAGACTAATGGGAGCTCCCTTAGGTGTTGTTAAAAGTGAGAAACTAGGTAAGCTAAAAAATATTATAGTAGATAGAGTTGAAGTAATAGAACTGCCTATAGCCCACATGATTCCAGAAGGATTTTCTAATCTTCTCCTTGCTGTGAGTGTTTACGTTTACCTAATAGTTGTTGATTATAGAATGGCACTTGCTACACTGATTACTGCTCCGATAGGCTTTGCTGTTATCGGACTAACCCTTAAAGGCTATAAAGAAAAATACCAAAACTTTATGAAAGCAAGTGATCATGTTAACAGTGTTATTGTTGAGTACTCAGAAGGAATAGAAGTTATTAAAATGTTTAATCAATCTGATACCTCGTATGCAAAATATGAGAATGCCATATTGGAGTTTAAAAAGCATATTTTGGAGTGGGGAAGAAGCATTATGACCGCCTTAAGCTTTTCTATGTCAATGCTACCTTCTACGTTACTGGGGGTTGTACCTGTAGGCATTTTACTATATCAAAGGGGATCGTTAACACCTGCAGAGTTTGTGTTGTGTGTTTTGTTAGCAATGGGAGTAGTGCCGGCTCTTATGAATGTACAGCTTTTTGTTAATAACTCGAAAATGATCGAATATGCAGTAGAAGATGCAGATAAAATATTGAATTTACCCCAACTAACAGATTGCGATGAACTCGTAGCTATAGAAGATTATACAGTAACTTTGGAAAATGTCAGTTTTGCATATAAAGATAATAATAAGGTTCTCAACAATGTAAATGTAAAGTTAGATGACAGTAAGTTCACAGCTTTGGTCGGACCATCTGGTAGTGGAAAATCTACAATTGCCAAGCTTATAGCTAGATTTTGGGATGTTTCTGAAGGCAGGATATGTATTGGGGGTGTTGATATTAGAAAAATACCTCTCAAGCAACTATCCACATTTATAAGTTTTGTCTCACAAGATAATTTTTTATTTGATTGTACTCTTTTAGAGAATATCCGCATGGGAAATCCTGAATCGAGTGATAATCAAGTGATTGAGGCGGCCAAGGCAGCGAGGTGCCATGAGTTCATTACCAAGCTTGATAAGGGATACCAAACAACTGCAGGTGAAGCAGGGAACAGACTTTCAGGTGGAGAGAAACAGAGGATATGTATTGCCAGGGCCATACTTAAAGATGCACCCATTGTAATATTAGATGAGGCAACAGCCTATACAGACCCTGAGAATGAGTGGGAAATACAGAAGTCTATATCAGCATTAACAAAAGGCAAAATGTTAATTGTAATTGCCCACAGGCTAACAACAATTAGAGATGCAGATAAAATAGTGCTGATAAATAATGGTGAAGTGCAAGCTGAAGATACTCATGACAATTTGTTGAACCAGAGTAAAGTATACCATAATATGTGGAATGCTCTGGTTAACTCAAAAAGCTGGATAGCAGAAAGGAAGGGGGGGCAACGACATGCTTGATTCGGTAAGAAAGATAATAAACTGGACTGAGAAGTATAAAAGAAGGATGTACATGGGATTCCTATGGACATTTTTTATAAGCATATCAGCTTCATTAACTATCTTGCTTGCGGCATATTCAGTGTACAGAGTTTTACTGGATATCAGAGGGGAAGCTGCGTTGTCTTCAAGTTTTGCACTGTGGATGTTTATGGCAGTTGCTGTAGCTGTTGGCTTTAGATTTCTTTTTACTCATCTTCGAATGGCTACTTTGGAGTCAATAAGCTACGAAAAAACAGCAGATGAGAGGATCGCAATAGGTAATGTCTTAAAAAGAGTTCCTCTCGGCTATTTTGAGCTAAAAAAGACCGGAGATATAACTGCGGTTATAACAACTCAACTGACGCTTCTGGAGAATCTTGGTATTGGTATGATCAATAGAATGATAAGTGGTTACATTACTACCGGAGTGATCATGCTCTATCTGATAATTTTTAGAATAGAAGCTGCCTTGATTAGTATACTGGGAATATTCCTTTCATCACTGGTTATTAGCTGGCTTTATAACGAAAGCAATAGAACGTGGCCGATTTTACATAAGACCCAGGAAGATATGTCTAGTAGAACGATTGAATATATTCATGGGCTTAGTGAAGTGAAATCGTATGGTAATGAAAACAAGGCGTTGGATACCATAAAAGGTGCTTTTAACGATAACAAAAATATTAACATAGCTGTTGAAAAGAAATATGCACCTATCTCTTCTCTACATCATTTTGCCATAAAGACGGCAATTTGTGGGCTTATATTTCTCATATCTCTCTTAACGATAGAGGGCGAGCTTTCATTGTTTTACTCATTATTGATGTTAATGTTTGTATTCACAATGTTCGAAGGTGTGGAAAGTGTTAAGGATGCAGCACATGGTCTAGGTATGATTGAATCCAATATCAAGAATCTTAATAGCATTAAAGAAGCTGAGTTTATTGATGCAGATGGGCAAGATATTAGTATTGACAAATTCGATGTCGAATTCAAAAATGTTAGCTTTGCCTATGATTCTGTTGATGTTATTCGGGACGTGAGTTTTAAAATTGAGCATGGGAGTACTGTTGCTATTGTAGGTCCTTCAGGGAGCGGTAAAACAACTATATGTAATCTAATAGCCAGATTTTATGATGTTCAGAGTGGAAGTATTAAGGTTGGAAGACACGATGTTAGAGAGTTCTCCTGTGATAGCTTGCTGAAAAATATAAGTATGGTGTTTCAGAAGGTTTACTTGTTCCATGACACTATTCATAACAATATTCTGTTTGGAAATCCAAATGCCTCGAAAGAACAAATCATAGAGGCAGCGAAAAAAGCAAGATGCCATGAGTTTATTATGAACTTTCCTGATGGTTATGAAACTATCGTTGGTGACAGTGGTGGTACCCTATCAGGAGGTGAAAAGCAAAGAATTTCACTGGCCAGAGCAATATTAAAAAATGCTCCCCTGGTGATGTTAGATGAAGCAACAGCTAGCATCGATCCAGAGAATGAACACCATATCCATCAGGCAATTAGGGAATTAACTAAGGATAAAACAGTAATTACGATTGCCCATAAGTTATCAACGGTAACAAATGCTGATAACATCATTGTACTGAAGGATGGAGAAATATCCGAGCAGGGTAAACATGCTGAGCTGCTGAAAAATGAGGGTATTTATAAGAAATTCATTGAAATCAGAGAAAAAGCTGAAGGCTGGAAGCTTTAGAAGGAGAAAATATGATTGAAAAGAAGAACGTAAGCTGCAAAGAGAAGAACATGGAGAAGTTGACAGTAAGAGATTTCATTACAATGGCACTTTTTCTAGTATTAGTTTTTATTATTTACAGTGTAGTGGGAATGACAATGGGTTTAGCATTTCCTATCTATGGTGCAGTACTTATCCATGCAGTTTGCTCATTATTCTGGGGAACAATCTTTATCCTGCTTTACACTAAAATAAGCAAGAAATGGGTCGTATTGTTATTTAATGTGATGATAGCACTGTTAATATTTATGGCGGCATGGTATGCAGCAATACCAATTGTGCTAGGTGGAATAATTGCAGAAATAGTATGGCAGAAATTTGACAGAAAGAAGTTCACAACTATGATGGCGTGCTTTACCATTCAGATAACAGCATGGTTTGTAGGCATTTATATCCCAGTATTGATAATTACAGATTTAAGTAAATTATTTAGAGAAAGCTATATAGAGTTGTACACTGGAATTAAAGCAGCGTTAGGGGGACCGTTCTTTTATATAGCTGTAGTTGTAACTGTTCTGGGTTGTGTTACTGGTTCATTTATTGGCAAAGCATTGCTGAAAAAACACTTCGAAAAAGCAGGAATTGTATAGCAAATGAATTTATATGGTGAAAAAGGTAATTTCATTGAAGAACTTGACCCACGAATGAAGTTACTAATAGTAATTTTGATTACGGTGATGACTTTTATAACTGAAAGTACAGTACTATTCATGTACTATTATGCCCTGATTTTTGTTTTGATTTTTACAAGTAAACTATACAAAAGTGGAGGTAGATTACTTTTATTTATCTCCGTTTTATTCATTCTCCAGCTTTTGGGTCAAAACATTCAGAACAAAGGTTTTAGAGATAGTTATATTGCTATAGTAATACTTATCCAAAGGTTATCTGTTTTTGTAGCAATGGGAGTATGGGCATCATCTAAAATGAAAGTTGGTACCTTTGTTACAGCTTTAGAAAATATGAGAGTACCTAAAGGGATGACCATAACGACAGCAGTTGTATTAAGATACATACCTACTGTAAAGCAGGAGTTTTATTACATAAGAAGCACAATGGAACTTCGTGGAATAGGACTTAACTTTAAAAATATAATTTTACACCCAATTAAAACATTTGAATACTCATTTGTTCCGTTGATTATCCGTTGCATGACTATAGCAGATGAGTTATCAGCTTCTGCTATGACAAGAGGTCTTGATCTGGATACTAAAAGGATACCTATTATTGATGTTAAAATAAAGGCAGTTGATGTTGTGGTAACGGTGGCAGTCGTTTTCTTGGTTGTTGGTGGGATGATCGCATATAAAAAACTTAACGGAGAATTATTGTGATAAGAATAAGTAATGTGAATTTCAAATACTCATCAAGTGATGATAATGCTCTATGTAATTTTGACTTAAACATAACTAAAGGTGAATTTATAGTTTTATTAGGTAAGAGCGGATGTGGAAAAACGACAGTTACTCGTTTGATTAATGCCTTGGCTCCTGATTTTTATGATGGGGAGCTTTCAGGAGACGTAATTGTTGATGAAATGAATACCAAAGAAAAAACTATTCAGGATTTATCACATTCAGTTGGTAGTGTTTTTCAAGATCCCAGGTCTCAGTTTTTTTCTATGGACACTACTGGAGAGATTGCTTTTTCCTGTGAAAATGCCGGACTCCCCAAAGAGGAGAGTATAGAAAAAGTTAAGAGAGCAATTACTGAGCTAAAGATAGAACGGTTATTGGGAAAATCTGTTTTTGAACTTTCAAGTGGAGAAAAGCAATTAGTAGCTATTGCCTCGGTTTATGCTCGGCAACCCCAGATTATTGTCTTGGATGAACCATCAGCAAACCTTGATAATGATTCTGTTGAGATGTTAAGAGATAGATTGGCGATTCTCAAAAAGCAAGGGCATACTATTGTAGTGTCAGAACACAGGACTCATTATATAAAAGATCTCTGTGATAGGGTTGTAATAATAAATAATGGAGAAATAATGAGTAAGATGTCCGGTGATGAATTCCGGGCTTTATCAAATGCTAACTTGAATGCAATGGGACTGCGCTCGCTGAATTTAGAAAAAATAGACAGACAGAATAAGTATTTTGCAGGTACAGAACTCACTTTAGAGTTAGAGAATATCAGCTTTAATTATAAGAATAGTGATGATTTATTTAGAAATTTAAATCTCAAGCTTCACAAGAACGAGATTCTAGGTATTGTTGGCGAAAACGGTAAAGGAAAAACTACATTACTGGAAATAATCTGTGGGCTAAGAAAACAAACAGGCGGAGAGATTCGCATCAACGGCAAAAAGTGCAAAGCGAAGGATAGAATTAAGCACACTTACTTTGTGATGCAGGATAGTGATTATCAATTGTTTACTGAAAGTGTCGAAAATGAAATATATCTAGGGAGTAAAAAAGATAAGAATTACCAAGAAAAGGGCATTGAGATTTTAAAGTTAATGGATTTATATTATTATATAAACAGACACCCTGCTTCACTTTCAGGAGGACAAAAGCAAAGGTTGAGTATTGCAGTATCTTATATGAAAGATGCGGATATTATATGTTTTGATGAACCTACAAGTGGTTTGGATTATAACTCAATGATTAATGTGTCAAATCTGTTAAAGACGTTGGCTAATCAAGGTAAAGCGATTGTGGTAACAACTCATGATTATGAATTTTTGGCAAATTGCTGTACTTCTATTTTTGATATGTAATTTGTTGATTAGTTAGGCGGTTGGATACATGCTCGTTGATAATGTATCATACTGTTGTGATATTTACTATTAATTTTAACAGAAAAAACTTATATAATATAAGTATATGACTAGTAGCTATAAAGGAATGTAATATAGAAGAAGCTAGTGATAATCAGGTGATTGAAAATATCAACAGTTATTTCACTTAAGAAAAAACAATTGTCGATTATTTTATTTTTAATCTGGCTCAGCAATTGTTCTGAAAGGAAAAACATGAAAAAGCAAATTCCAGTGAAAAAAGGGGAGCTTTACACTCTGGAAATCCATAGTTTAAGCCATAATGGTGAGGGTATAGGAAGGTATCAGGGCTTTACGGTATTTGTACCACAGGCTGTACCGGGAGATACAGTTGAAGTAGAAATAATCTCTACTAAAAAAACCTATGCTCGAGGCTTGATAACAAGGATAATTGTCAGTTCTCCGAATCGAACTCCGGCTGTGTGCAGAGTCAGCTCCGATTGCGGCGGCTGTCAGCTGCAGCATTTTAATTATCAGGCTCAATTAAATGCCAAACAACAGCTGGTAAAGGATGCTTTAGCGAGAGTCGGCGGACTGCAGAATATTACGGTGGCTCCCGTTCTGGGGATGTCAGATCCCTGGCATTACCGCAATAAAGCAAGTTTTCCATTAGGCGGACAAACAGGTAGAGTTAAAATCGGTTTTTACCAACCTCGTACCCATAAAATCATTGACATAGACTATTGTCACATCCAACATCCTCTAATTAATAAGTCGTTGACAATTATCAAGAAACTAATAGACAATTCACAAATAGAGCCTTATCAGGAAATAAATCATTGTGGGGTACTCAGGCATTTGATAATCAGAATAGCCCCAGGTACTGAAGAAATTCTGGTAGCCTTAGTTGTCAATAAGGATATTGGTTCGCCATTGCGACAGTTAGCGACAGCTATTTCCCAGGAAATACCCGAGGTTAAGGGAGTTGTCTTAAACATTAATGAAAAACAAACTAATGTCATAATGGGGAATCAAGAAATAACGCTTATCGGCAGAAATTATATTATTGATAATTTGCTTGGTAAATCTTTCTTAATATCAGCGAAATCATTTTATCAAATCAATGCTGTTCAAACCCCGGTACTATATCGGCAAGCCATTGAAAAAGCCAACTTGCAAGGCAATGAAATACTGGTTGATGCCTATTGCGGAACTGGTACAATTGGCTTAATGCTGGCAGAGCAGGCCAAACAGGTTATTGGTATCGAATTAATTCCAGCTGCAGTTCAAGATGCCCGGCGAAATGCAGAGTTAAACAATATCAATAATGCAGAGTTTCATGTGGGCAGAGCAGAACAAGTAATTCCCGAACTGATAAGTAAGGGGCTGAAACCAGATCTTATCGTAGTAGACCCGCCCCGTAAAGGCTGTGACCCGGCCCTGCTGTCAGCTATAATAGCAGCTGGTATATTCCGAGTAGTTTATATCTCCTGTAACCCCGCAACACTGGCTCGAGATATGTCGATTCTTGTCGATAATGGCTACCAAATAGCCGGTGATGTTCAACCTGTGGATATGTTTGGGCATTCCAGCCATGTGGAGTGTGTGGTAAGAATACAACGCAGGAATTGCCTGTAATACTAGTACTTAAGCTGTTTGTGAGTTTTATGCATTTAGCAAAGATGAAGCAGAAAATTGAAAGTGTGGATTGGCGTCTAACGTAGTATTCAGAGATACCAAAAGCAAATTCAATCGTTATAATGGAGTTTTATTTTGTCAGGAGGAGTTGTTATGTTACATAACATTAATAAAAGAAGATATAAACTGCTTACAGATTTTACACAGGTTCACAGTTTTCTTACGGATATTTATTCACTTGATACTTTGAATAGTTACCTTTTGCCGCAATTTTTTGAGTATGCACATACCCATCCAATTTTTAATCGTAATCTGACTCCTCGCTTTGGGCTTTGGGAGAATAGTGGGAAACCTGTTGGTATTGTTTGTTACGAAATGGATCTCGGTCAAAGCTTTCTTGTAACAGATAGTGAGCATCCATATTTATTAAATGAAATGCTTGAATATGCTGAAAGTGAACTGTCTGTTATAAATGATAACAAGTACACTCTATCTGTATGGGTGACAGATAAGGAAACAGATAAACTTGAGTTATTGTCTAAAAAAGGTTATACAAAAGTACTTCATAAACCAGTTAAAACATTTTCATATGACAAATCATTTGTTGACTTGAAACTACCCAATGGTTACAAAATCATTTCTTTAGAAGATGAAAATGACTTGAAGAAAATAAACATTTGTCTTTGGAAAGGTTTCAATCATGGAAATAATCCTGATGATAATATTGATGGTCGACTGCTGATGCAAAGCGGACCAAATTTTAGAAAGGATCTGACAACTGTAATAAAGGCTCCAAATGGTGATTATGCTTGTTTTGCCGGAATGTGGTTTGATGAAAAAAACAGTTATGCTTATCTTGAACCGCTTGCAACTGTTCCAGAATATCGTAGGATGGGCCTTGCTACTATTGCTCTTACCGAAGGAATGAAGAAGACAAAAGCACTTGGTGCAACTTATTGTTTCGGGGGCGAGGCAAAATTCTATACAGCTATTGGCTTTGAAACAATTTGTCATCGAGAAATGTGGAAAAAGGAGTGGAACTAAATAGTAATTAAAAAGTATCCTTGTTTGATAATTATGAACAATATAACTTTTCCAGGAGTTGCTTTAATAAAACAAGAAAGCAACTCCTAGTATTATTTAACTATCATCAAATTGCAATAGCATATATGTAGAGTAGCGATAATGTTTTTTAACTCTTGACATGTTACTGATTGCTCCTTATAATGATGCACATAGGGAATTTTTAGTAATGTATTGAGAGTTTTTTTGTTAAACCTGATTTAATAAGTGATGATTATGGGCATAAGAGAAATACCATTTATAAGCAGAGGAGAAAAATATGAATATAATGAAGTTTGATAATATTGTAATTGCTGAAGTAGATAAAACAACACATATACAAAATACTCAAGATATATTAGACATAATGGCTACTGTTAGATATAACGAAAAATGCGATAATATTGGAATAGTATTATATAAAGAAAGCTTGGAGAATGATTTTTTCGATTTAAAAACAGGCCTTGCAGGAGAAATGCTCCAAAAATTTTCAAACTATTATGTGAAACTCGCTATTATCGGAGATTTTAGTAAAAAAAAAGTAAAAGCCTCAATGATTTTATTCGTGAATGTAACAGAGGTAATCTAGTTTTCTTTGTAAATAACATTGAAAAAGCTGTTAATATGATGAGAAAAAGATGAGCTAAACTGGTAATAAAAACAAAAGGAAAAGATTTAAACATAGAGTTGCCATAATCCAAGGTTTTATTTGTAAACAAAGATTATGGCAATTTTTAAGATAAGTTCAGGATTGAGCAATTAACTATATAAGAGAGCCTAGAGTTACCATCTAAAAACCAATCATTATCATAGATATTGGTTTTCAATGTAATCAGAGATGAATCCCATCATGTACTCCATAAATTTTATATTGCCCCAAAGCATTACTCGTACTTTATTCTCAGGTTCAATGATCTGAATATTTAGTGATGTTTTACCATAATCGTCCTGTTTAGAATTTAATGCAGCAATAAGAAAATTAGCAACATTTATTGCAGCATCAGTATTTATAACAGACACATCTACAACTGAAGATACTTTTATTAAATCATATACACTTCCCTTTAAATCTTCTTCTACCCCTTCATATGTTATTTTATCTCCTGTGAACTCTCTAAAATCCTGTTCAGTTACTCTCCAAGACTTGCCGATTTTACTCGCCTTTATCTTTCCTTCTCTTATATACCTTTGAACTGTTTTAGGATGCATATCTAGATAATCAGATATATCCTCTACACTATAGAATTTTTTGTGCATACATACCTCCTCGTTCATCTCATATAGTTAATTATAAAGAACAATAAGGAATATTTCAACTATAAATGCAGAACAATAAACCTTGACAAATAGCAAATGGATACTTATAATTACTTTACGGCAGCCCTTTATGTCATAATGGGTAAGATTAAGGAGTGGGGAAGTATCATTATGAGCGTTTTTAAATCAGAAACTGGTAAGCTAGAAATACACAGAGTATATAAAGATATACTAAATAACTGGCCGGTAGAAAACAGTCAGTATATGGTAAGCACTAATTACGGGGAGACATTTGTAATTGAGTCTGGTTCTAAGGATAATCCACCACTCGTACTAATTCACGGTAGTGTAGCCAGTTCCTATTGCTGGATGGCGGACGTTAAGGAGTATAGCAAATACTTCAATGTATATGCTATAGATATCATTGGTGAAGCTGGATTTTCTGCTGAAAATAGACCAGAATACAAAAGTGGCGACTACCCTGAGTGGTTAAAGGAAGTCTTTGACAATCTATCTCTTAAAACTATGTCTCTTATAGGGGTATCCTTAGGAGGATGGATGGCACTAAGCTTTGCTACTAAGTATCCGAAAAGAGTAAAAAACTTAGTTTTAATATGCTCAGGGGGACTATCTCCTGAACAGAAAAGTTTTTTGTTTAAAGCTATAGGTTATAGTTTGCTTGGTAAATGGGGAAGTAAACAAGTTAATAAAATGTTAAACGGAGGAAAACTACCAGACTACAATAACGAAGGTATCAGAAAAGTTCTTGATTATACAACTCTGATAAGCAAGAACTTTAACCCACGTAAGGATAAACTCCCTATATACAGCAGTAATGATTTAAAAAAACTGACTATGCCAGTGCTTGCTGTATACGGTGAAAATGACTGTATAATGGATGTAGAAAACAGTGTAAACAATCTTAAGAACTCTACGTCAACTGCACATACTGTAGTGCTATCTGATACTGGACACGTAGTAACTAATCAAACTGAAAGGATAATTAATTTTATAAGAAGAATATAGTATAGGGGAAACCCTCATGCTAAGTTTATCAATAGTTGTGGGGTTGATTTTGCCTCGTTCCATGGAGACTCCCATAATTAAACCTAATACTTCGTCATATACAAAAAATCCTGTAAAAGATATATTAGTCATACTATCTTTAACAGGATTTTTGCTATTCCTTGCACTAGGATCAATTCTGTGACCAAGTTTGGCCAAACATTGAGATAGTTAGGAATAGCTTCCTCTTTTAATTTGTAATTCAGTCTATCAATAATAAAAAACATACTGTTTGTGTAATGTTAGCTACAAGAAGAATAACTAGTGTTATATCCATAGTGATGATTTTTATGATAAAGTTAATGATAGCTATACTGATGATATTCAGCTTTAGAAGTCAACTCCCTGAAATACAATACCTTATATTAGAATAAAAGCTTGGAGATTTTTAGGGGAATTGATCTAGCTCCAGTTCAATAAAGCGAAATAATTATGTTAAATTAATCACAGTTAGTGGATAGAGGGTGGGGTTAAGTGAATATAGATATCATTAAGGATATTCACAGATATGCAGAGTGGACAAAAATTACGGTTCCAAAGTATGGGTGGTCCACAAATTTAAAATACAGAGTAATAGATATGAGGGGTAATGCCTACATTTTGAGAGTCTCCGACATATCCTTTTATGACGATAAAAAACAAGAATATGATAATATTTTGAGATTATCTGAATACGATATTTTAATGCCCAAGCCCATAGAATTTGGCTTATGCAACGGTAGAAAACATGTATATATGTTGTTAACCTGGATCGATGGAGTTGCTGTTGAAAATGTGATAAGAGATCTAGATAATGATCTTCAATATCAGCTGGGTTATTCAGCTGGTAAGCTATTGAGAAATATTCATACTCATTCTCCAGCTGTTTCAAAAATAGATTGGGGAGATACATACAGAGAGAATATAGAAAAAATAAAAAAAGATTACCGTAAAGCTAATATACCTGTTAACTATGAACAGGAAATTATAGAGTATATCAATGCTAATAAATACTTGCTTGATAATCGTCCACAGGTAATTCGGCATGGAGATTTTCATGTAGGCAACCTGATTATCACCCAGAAAAATAATATCGGGGTTATTGACTTTGACAAATGTGCGGTCGGAGATGGCTGGGAAGAATTTGGTGGCATTGTGTGGGCTGCAAGGTTGAGCAGACAGTTTGCAAAAGGCCAAGTAGACGGATATTTCTCAGGAAATATTCCAGATGATTTTTTTCGATTATTAGCATTGTATATAGGTATATACTCACTGGAACATGTTGTGCGTTCTGTAAGAAATCATAAAGATAGTCGTAGCATAAAGACTATTTATTCTAATACAGATTTTATGTCCAAAATGTATAATAATTATGAAACTTATATTCCTAATTGGTATCTGTAAGTTGGTTTATGGGTAAAAATAAAGAGCTGTTTTAGAGCTGATTCCGGTGTTAATGCAAAGATGTGAAGTAGGGAGGAAGTTTGATGGGGCGTATCAATAAAATGAACAAGCTAAATAACGAATATCATTTTTCTGTTATATCAAAATTAGATGAGCAGGAAAAGGATATGTTGGAGTATAAAGTTAATCCTGAGTTTGGTAAGGGCAAAATTGTGTTGTATAAAGTGGTTAATGGGTTGTACGTTATTTTGACGGACTACATTATATTAAATAATAAGTTGGAAGCATCCCAAGCATTTCACAGTAAGGGTGGTATCTTTTTTAAGATGTTTGAGGGGAAATTTTTTATTAATGTTAAAAATAGAAAGGCCATAGTAATTGACAAGGGGGATATTGTTAATTTTTCGGGGGATAGTCAGGACAGAGTTGTTGAGCGTAAACATTTTGGAAAAAAAATTCTCTCTTTAGGTCTCTATTTTTATTATGACGAGTTAATTCATTCCATGTCCCAAAATCTCTTTGACAGCGCTGCCTTAGTTGCCTTAGAAGAATATATTAATGATGAACGGATTCGGCAGATACTGGTATACAAAAAGGACGAACAGATCGAAAAAGCTTTCTCCGATTTATGGCTTGTACTACAGGAGGATAATCGATTTTTAATTAAAACAAAGGCTTTGGAGCTTATTTATTATGCCACAAGCAATTATAGAAACCATCTATGTGATTCAAAAAAAAAGTATGATAAGCGTTTTATTTCTCAGGTAACTGAAATAAAGGATTTTTTGGATACAAATTTGGATCGGTACTATACTATTCCAGAATTGGCTAAAAAATTTGCCATCAGTCAAACCTACGCGAAGGAAATCTTTAAAGAGCTATATGGCAGTACCATCTATCAATATCATTTATCTCAAAGATTGAAAAAAGCAAAGGAGCTATTGGTCGAAAAAACAGACATGAAAATATCAGAAATTGCACTGCAAACAGGCTTTTCTTCCGCCAGCAAATTCACACAAGCTTTCAAGAAAAAATACAGTTTTCTCCCCTCATATTTTCGTAATTAATTCTCAAGCTTTGTCCGAATAGGATATCTTATTGATTTGATAGACGTATACAAGTTGATAAAAAGTAGATAAACTGTATAGAAGTTAGGTAAGACTAACTTCTATTTGTTTTGTTAAGGAGGAAAAAATGGGAAAAATTTTAAAGTACGCTAAAGAGAACAGAAACACTATTTATCTGGCACTGTTTTTTGTTTTTATCGGTGTTATCTCCGGCATTATCCCGTATTTTATTACCAACAACTTGATACAGCGCTTTATCATTAAAAATACTGTATCGTCCTGGTTTGTGCTGACGGCGTCTGCCGGTATTATCACATTTCTAATCATCAAAGCCGTAACTCAAAACATTGGGATGCGGCTATCTCATAAAGCCGCCTACAATACGCTTTTTGATATGCGAAAAACCTTTTGTGATAAATTATCGAGATTGCCTCTCGGGATTATCCAAAATAACGGAACCGGGTATTACAAAAAAAAGATTGTGGAAGATATTGAAAGCATGGAGATCCCTTTAGCTCATATTATTCCAGAGATGATTCCCAATATAGTTGTACCTATCTTTGTTCTACTGATTGTTTTTATCAAAGATTGGAGAATGGGGTTGCTGTCCATGGCCTCTATTCCTTTTGGCATTATTCCAATGATGTTGATGCTTAAAACTGGGGTCAAGAAAATGCCTAAGTATTTTTCAGCTCAGAACAGGTTAAATAATAATATTATTGAGTATATTTCTGGAATGGAAGTTATTAAAATATTTGGCCAAACGGATTCTTCTTTTGAAAAATACGAAAACAGTGTGAAAAACTATATAAAATATTCAACAGACTGGACACTTTCATCCTGTAAAGGTATGGCAATTGTAACTATCGTTTTACCGTGTACTATCATTTTAACGCTACCTGTAGGGTTATATATGTACTTTCAAGGAATGCTTTCACTGCAAACGCTTATTTTTACCTTGATGATAACTATGGGTATCGGTGTTCCATTTAATAGGGCTTTGCTATTTATTCCTTTCTTTCCACGGTTGAACTACGCCATAAGTGAGCTGGAAAATGTCTTCTTTCAAGCGGAGCTGAAAACCGGAAGCAAGACAGATAAACCAAAAAGCTATGATATAGAATTTGATAAAGTTTCTTTTTCATATGAAGAAAAAACGGTCATCAATGATGTGTCGTTCTCGATTAAAGAAAGTACGATGACTGCTATCGTTGGGCCATCAGGAGGAGGGAAAAGCACACTGGCAAAGCTGTTAGTTCACTATTATGATATCGATAGGGGAGAAATAAAAATCGGAGGAGAAAACATCACAGGTTACACTCAGGAAGCATTGATGGAAATGATCAGCTTTGTGTCTCAGGATAGTTTTCTTTTCGATGATCCCATTATAGAAAATATCCGCAAAGGTAGGCAAAACGCTACGGATGAAGAGATTATGCAGGCTGCTAAAATGGCATCCGCTCACGATTTTATCATGGGGTTGGAAAATGGCTATCAAACAGTGGTAGGCAGCAGCGGAGGGAAACTTTCTGGTGGAGAAAGGCAGCGAATTGCCATTGCCAGGGCTATTCTTAAAGACTCACCAATCATTGTGTTAGATGAAGCCATGGCGCACTCCGATGCTGAAAACGAAGATCTGATTCAAGATGCCATAAACAGGCTGATGAAAGAAAAAACTGTAATTGTTATTGCCCACAGGCTAAGAAGCATAATGAATGCAGATACCATTATGGTGATCAATAAAGGAAGAATTATTGAAAAGGGTTCACACGATGATTTAATGAGGTGTTCAGATCTCTATCAGCAATTGTGGTCAGCCAATGAGAAATCTTACAATTGGGAGCTGGAGGTGTAATATGATCAATATCTTATACAGAATTATTCGATTATCCGGAACAAGAAAAAAGAAAATTATAATAGGAATGATTGCCAGAATATTAGAGGGGATAACTACAAGAATTCCTTTTATACTGATTTTATTTGCACTTACTAAAATTATTGATAAGAGTTTAACCATAAATGATATCTATATTCTTTCAGCAGTATTGGCCGGTGATTTAATTCTAGGCTGTATATTTAACTATATTGGAAGAATATATCTTTCTGTGCCCGCCTATGAAATTTTCGGAGAAGAACGATTAAAGCTGGCAAATCGCATAAAACGTTTTGCAATGGGCTATTTTACAGACGGTAATATCGGTGATTTAACGGCGGTGGTGACCTCGGACATAAAATATATTGAAGAATTTGGCGCTGTAAAACTGGGTGATCTGGTATCCACTCTTTTTGGATCGGCGATTATTTTAATTATGCTATTCTTTATCAGTACGCCTGTGGCCATTATAACCATGATTACCTACATTCCATGTGCTTTTCTCTTTAGAAATATACAAAAAATTGCCAAAAAATGTTCTGAAGAATCTCAGGAAACACAGCAACATGTTGTAGGTGGTATTGTTGAATACGTAAAAGGAATGGAAGTGATCAAAGCATTTAGCTTGACAGGAAACCGGCACAAAAAAATAATAAATCAATTTAAGGATTTTAAAAATGCTCAAATCAGGTATGCAAATAATTTCACGATCCCTCTTATGTATATCGAAATTATAACAGTAATCGCAATTGGTGTAATCATATATTTATACGCTAATGCGGTCTTAACAAACTATGATTATCTGGCATATTTGCTCATGTTTTCAATCATGGCCTTTGAAATTTTTAAGCCTATAAACGTGTTGTCTTCCGTGACTGCTGATATTCGTCTGATGGAAGCCGCGCTTAACCGGTATGAAAAGGCAATGATTACTGAAAAAATCCGTGATGAAGGAACTCTGTCAAAGATAGAAAGCTTCGATATCGAATTTTCTCAAGTTTCCTTTTCCTATGACAAAAAAGAGATTCTTCACAATATGAGCTTTATTGCGAAAGAAAAAAGTCTGACAGCTCTGGTCGGAAAGAGCGGGTGCGGAAAAACGACTATTACCAATCTTATCGCGCGTTTTTGGGATGTGAATAAAGGCGAAATACGTATTGGCGGAAAAAATATTAAAGATATATCTTTTGTAAGCCTCATGGAAAATATCAGCATGGTATTTCAAAATGTATATCTCTTCAACGACAGCATTTACAATAATATTGCTTTCGGAAACAAAAACGCTACGAACGAAGCAGTGATTAATGCGGCTAAAAAGGCCAGATGCTATGATTTTATTATGGAGTACGACGAGGGTTTTGACACCATAATTGGTGAAGGGGGAGCTTCACTTTCGGGAGGAGAGAAACAACGGATTTCTATTGCCAGAGCTATCTTAAAGGATGCGCCAATTATTCTGTTGGATGAGGCAACGGCCAGCGTTGATCCTGACAATGAAAACCTTATTCAGGAAGCTATTAGCGAGCTTATTGCCCACAAAACTATCATTGTTATTGCTCATAAGCTCTCTACCATTAAAAATGCAGACACTATTCTTGTCATAGAGGACGGACACATAACCGACAGAGGAAAACATATAGACTTGATGCAAAAAGAGGGTCTCTACAAAACACTTTGGAACAAGCGGGAAAAAAGCAGAGCTTGGAAAATAGAACGAACAGCCAAAGTTTAATCTTAGAGAAAGGCTGAAGACCTGAGAAGAGTTAAATATATTTAGATATAGTATTATGTACCTGTTTATCACTCAAATATTAGAAGCCGAAAGGAAACAAGAAAATGATAAAAAAAATAACAACTGTTTTAGCAGTTATGTTGCTGGTTGTATCATTGGCAGTTGGCTGCACACCCGACAGAGATGCTGCAGAAATCGGAGCCGAAAGCTCAGAAAAGGATATCAATAAAATAGTTATGTGCCAAAGCGCTGACCTTATTGGTAGTAGTAATATAACTCCACTTGCGAATGAAATGGCAGCCACATTTTACCTTGCAAATTTTTACGAAACCTTAGTCAATTATGAAAAAGGAACTATTACGCCCGGCTTGGCCGAATCGTGGGAAGTGAATGAAAATGAAATTACATTCAAGCTGAAAAAGGGAGTTAAGTTTTCTGATGGTGCAGACTTTAATGCAGAGGTCGTAAAAAAGAACTTTGATATGATTCCAAAAATTTGGCCGGAAATGTTTGTCAGTGCTTTTAATGTGTTAAGAACATTAGATGAAGTGCAGGTTATTGATAATTACACTGTAAAGCTTGTCCTAGCCAATCCTTATTACGGAGCATTACAGGAATTAACAAATGGAGGCCCTTATGGGATGATGTCTCCTAATGCATATACGGAAGAAGGCCTTTCAGAGGGAGCTGATTCTAAAACTTTTGGGACCGGTCCATATATGCTGGATAGTTTTATAAAGGGGCAGGAATACACATTTGTCATAAATGACAATTATTGGAGTGAGCAGCCTGCAGTCAAACAATTCGCTGTAAAAATAATACCTGATATGGAATCAAGAATAATGGCCCTCAGAGCCGGAGAAATAGACATGATTGTCGGTGCAAACAACATTACTTATGATGCCTTTTCAGAATTCTCAAGCGATGGTAAATTTGAAGCTAAAGTATCCCAAGCCGAAAATAAAACCAATGGTATAATGCTTAATACCACAAAACCTCCTTTTGATGATAAGAATGTTAGGCTTGCAGTCCAACATGCAATTAACAAAAAGGTAATATGTGACAATTTGCTTTATGGAATCGAAACAAAAGCGGATTTCTTATTGAATCCCAAGCTGCCTTATTGTGATGTTTCTTTGGAAGCTTACGATTATGATGTTGAAAAGGCAAAAGACCTGCTGGATCAAGCAGGATGGCCGGCAATAGGCAAAAGTGGGATCAGAGAAAAAGAAGGGCAGCGATTGGAAGCCGAAATACTTTTTAAATCGGGTGTAGGTGTAGAAGAGGATGTTTCACTGGCTTTAGCCGGGCAGCTCAAAGAAATAGGATTTGATGTCAAGGTAACCGGGTTGGAACGTATGGCTTGGTTTGGAAAGGCTGCTGAAGGTAATTTTACAATCTCAACAGTAGAAACAATGGGAATACCCTATGATCCACAGATATTTATCAGTATTATGGCTGTTCCAAGCTGGAACAATCCAGTGCAGCAAGGATTAGCTGTGAAACCGGAAATAGATAAGAAAATAAAAGAATTGTCAAATACGGTTGATAGCGAAAAAGTTCAAAAAATCTATGATTATATTTTGACAACATTGCACCAGGAAGCATTGTATGTTCCGGTTTCATATTCTAGGGAACTTGTAATATTCAATAAAGAATTAGTTAATGATTATAAGTTCAATGGACAACCGTCGAAAGTTGATGTGTCCGGTATTATACCTAATTAAATATAACTGATGGGAGATGCTTGTTGTCAAGGGAGTGACCGAAGTGGAAATAACAGGATGTCATCTGTTCTTTTTTTCCCTGCAGTAAATTGACTCAATCCAAAACGTGGGTAATGTTTACAATACATAGAACACTATGCTACAATTTCATTATACATTGTAAATGACCTGTTTTAAGAGTTAAGGAAAAATATCTGTCTGTAATTTAAAAATAGTGGTTTTGGAGATGGTGATCATGGTACGTGAATTTAATGTGGGTGATGTTGTTGAACTTAAAAAACAGCATCCATGTGGAAGCAAGCATTGGGAGATAACCAGGACAGGCATGGATTTCAGGATAAAATGCTCCGGGTGCGGACACCAGGTAATGCTGCCCCGCCCAAAATTTGAAAAAAGTGTAAAGAAAATATTAACTTAGCTAAGTAAAAAACATAATCATATCAATATGTGCATAAACCATGAATTCTTTTTCTTTTATAATGAAATAATATTATTGACTTTAAGGGGACAGGAAAAAATCTCTAATGTCAATAAGTTGGAAAAGGATGATCAGGTTGTTTAAAGCAAGAGAAAAAAGAGGATTTTTAAGCATTTTATTCACTTCCATATTTGCATCATTGATTGTGGGTATAATTGTTTTTATACTTACAACAGGATATGTAGCCAGGAATTTTAACAGGGAAGCTCCAGATGTTGTTCCTGGAGAAAACATCAGTGATATGCTTCCCCGGCCCCAGCTTGTGGAGGCTGAAACGGATGATAACCCATCCACGGTGGTACAGGTCGCTAAAAATGTATCTCCGGCTGTTGTGGGTATATCTGTCCTCAAGGTTGAAAACCGTGCACTGTTTGATACCGATGTGTCGGAAAAATGGGGAGTTGGAACGGGAGTAATTGTAAGTCCAAATGGATATATAGTTACAAATCATCATGTAGCCGGAGGCAAAAGTGAAAGAATAGTTGTCTCCCTTTCCGACGGAAGAAATGTTGATGGTGTCACTCTTTGGTCCGAGCCTGTAATGGACCTTGCTATTGTGAAAATAAATGAAGACGGTTTAATTGCCGCTGCTATTGGCAATTCAGATAATATCCAGGTTGGTGAAACTGCTGTTGCCATTGGAAATCCGTTAGGGCTGCAATTTCAAAGGTCGGTTACTTCTGGTGTCATAAGTGCATTAAACAGGACAATCAGTATTGAAACAGAGCGGGGAGCCAATTATATGGAAGACCTTATTCAAACCGATGCCAGTATCAATCCGGGTAACAGCGGCGGCCCGCTCTTAAATTCAAAGGGTGAGATAATAGGAATAAATACAGTCAAGGTGGCAAGTGCGGAGGCTATCGGATTTGCGGTTCCAATAAATGCTGTTGCCCCTGTAATTAAGAGCTTTATAGAAAAAGGAGAATTTAACGAGCCTTATATAGGAGTATTTGCTTATGACAAGGAGACTATCCCTTTTCTTAATAATATAAAAGTGGACAATGGGATTTATGTTGCCAGCGCAGATAAAAAAGGCCCCGCATATAAGGCAGGAATCCGGGAAGGCTGTATAATTGAAACAGTTGACGGCAGGCTTATAGATACTATGATCCAATTAAGAGCTTTTATTTATTCCAAAAATCCCGGAGATATAATAACTGTTAAATATCTTCCAGAAGGTGAAAACGAGTTTAAAACAGTGCAGATTAAGCTTGCAGAAAAAAAAGGCGACAGGCTTCTGACAAGGTAAGTATTACAGAAAGGACCATACGCAAATAGGCAGTACCAAAAAACAAAAAAGAAAGCCTCTTTTTTGTTTTTTGGTATAAAACCGGTATGTTATTGGGAAGGATTATCCATATACAAATAACCGGAGGTATTTCATGGAAAGCTTTAATTACAAAAATAGCGAAAATAATTTTGAAAAGACTATAAAATCATATCTTGAACAGGGAAAAAGAAAGCTTTTAAATGAGCTGGAAGGAACGCGCGGAGCAATAAAACTCCTCGCAGAGGATAAGGCAAAGGATTTTATGAGAATAACAGATATTGGCTTTAGTAAAGAAGAAACAAGGTTTTTAAGTGAAATTATAGTGTCCAGCATGTACCAGTCTTTTTGTTATGGCTACGGTATAGGAAAAATAGAAGGGACTACAAAAAAAAAGATATTTCTATGAGATAAAATACCAGGCTTTACTTGCTATAAGATAATAAATATGTCTAAAAAAAGCAATTTGTACTACAGCGAAAGATTTTTTAAAAACGTGGCTTTTAAAAGTTTTTTCCCTGCAGCATCAGTACTAAAAAATTAAAATATTGTTGACAATATAACTGTCCACTGTTACAATAAGTAAAAATTAAAATAAAAGATTAAGGCGTTGAGGGAAAAAAACTGTACATATTGATTCAAAGAGAGCCGGTGGTTGGTGTGAACCGGAACGGTAGTACATATAGCTCGTTCTTGAGCCTCATCACTGAATATCAGTAGGTGATGCGCTGACTTACGTTAATAGTCCAAGTATTTTATGCTTGCTTAAGTATATATTGGCAACAATGTATAGAAATAAGGTGGTACCGCGGAGCTTATACCTTTCGTCCTTATATATGGGCGAAAGGTTTTTTATTAATAGGAGCAATATTATAGATGTTTTTTCAAATGCAGCTGTTTTTTTGAATGTGTTTTAGGTATAATATGTGAAGGGAGGGTATCTAATATGAAAATAACAGGCGCTGAAGCACTTGTAAAGTGTTTGGAGAATGAAAATGTCAAAGTAGTTTTCGGGTATCCGGGGGCTGCTATTTGCCCGTTTTATGACGCGCTTTTGGACTCTGGTATCATGCATATACTGACAAGGCACGAACAAGGAGCGGCACATGCTGCAAGCGGATACTCCAGGGCAACCGATAAGGTTGGCGTTTGTGCCGCAACATCCGGTCCCGGAGCTACAAACCTGATAACAGGAATTGCTACCGCATATATGGATTCCATACCAATGATAGCTATTACAGGACAGGTTGAGACAGGTCTTATTGGAAGAGATGTTTTCCAGGAGGTTGATATTACCGGTGCAACAACTCCGTTTTGCAAGCACAATTATCTGGTGAAAGATGCAAATGATATACCCAGGATAATGAAGGAAGCTTTCCATATAGCTTCAACGGGCAGGCCGGGACCGGTATTGATTGACATACCAATTGACATGCAAATTCAAAAAATCGGCTTTATATATCCTGAAAGTGTAAATATTAAAGGATATAAGCCGACTTACAGGGGACACCTGCTGCAGATAAAAAAGGTTGCGGAGGCTGTTAAAAATGCACAAAGACCGTTGATATGTGCAGGCGGCGGAATAATATCGGCAAATGCCTCGGCGGAATTGATTGAATTAATTGAAAAATGCGGTATACCCGTAGTAACTACATTGATGGGAATAGGTTCCATACCCAGTGAGCATCCCATGAATCTGGGAATGCTGGGTTCACATGGAAGCTATGGGGCAAATAATGCCCTCTACAATGCCGATATGCTTTTAATACTGGGAGCAAGGGTCGGTGACAGGGCGATGGGTGCTGCACATGATATAGCAAAAAGAGCAGTTATTGCCCATATTGATATTGATCCTGCCGAAATAGGCAAAAATATCGGGACTTCCATACCTGTCGTAGGGGACATCAAAGAGAGCTTGAAAAAACTGGGGGAGATTTCAACCCATGGTGATAAATCCCATTGGATTTTCAAGCTAGAGGAAAATGTATTGAAAAACCAAAAGCATACTGAAATAAAGATGGAAAGCACAACAGTCAATCCCGGGTATTTCCTTGACAGATTATCCGGTATTATAGATGAAGACACAATAATAACTACGGAAGTAGGACAAAATCAAATATGGGCTGCAAGCCACTTAAGAATAATGAATCCCAGGACTTTTATAACATCGGGCGGTTTAGGTACAATGGGCTACGGATTGCCTTCCGCTGTCGGAGTTAAAATAGGCAGGCCCCAGGCTAAGGTTCTTTCAATAAGCGGAGACGGAAGCTTCCAGATGTCATTGCAAGAGCTTGGTACAATTAAGCAATATAAGCTTGGTGTTAAAATAGTGCTGTTTAACAATTCAACACTTGGAATGGTCAGGGAGCTGCAAAAACTTAAATACTGCGGCAGGTATTCTGCCGTTATCCTGGAAGACAACCCGGATTTTATTAAGCTTGTAGAGGCATATGGTTTCACGGGTGAAAGGATATCTTCAAATGAAGAGATAGACGGAGCATTGGATAGAATGATGGAAAATGACGGGCCTTATCTGCTTGAATGCATGGTAGATCCGGAAGAACCGACACTGTAAGGTAAACAGGACGCAGGCAATGGTAATTATAGAAGGAGGAGTTATGGATGGCTAAACATACTTTGTCCGTATTGGTGGAAAATCATGCGGGAGTACTATCAAGAGTAGCAGGTCTTTTCAGCAGGAGAGGATTCAATATCGACAGTCTTACGGTTGGAGTTACTGAAAACCCGCAGGTTTCCAGGATGACCATAGTGGTTGACGGGGATGAATACATAGTGGAACAGGTAAGCAAGCAGCTTAACAAGTTGATTGATGTTATAAAAATCAAGCAATTGGATAAAGCGGATTCTGTCAGCAGAGAGCTTGTATTATTGAAGGTTAATGCCGATGCCTCCACCAGGTCGGAGATAATCCAGATAGTTGAGATTTTCAGGGGAAATATCGTAGATGTATCAAAGACTACCCTTACCATAGAGATTTCAGGTCCTACGGAAAAAATTGAAGCACTTGTGGATATGGTAAGGCAGTTTGGCATCAGGGAAATTGTCAGGACCGGTACTATAGCTATTGACAGAGGGAATAAGATTATAGAAATTGATAACACTTAAAAGCTGTATTGCCGAAAATAATATAATAATATTTATAAACCAAAGGAGTGTAGTTAAATGGCAAAGATGTATTACGATAGTGATTGTAATTTAGGATTGTTGGATGGTAAAACAGTGGCGATAATAGGCTATGGGAGCCAGGGGCATGCGCATGCACAGAATTTAAATGAAAGCGGGGTTAATGTGGTAGTCGGTTTGCCCCCACAGTTTGCCGAAGAAAGACAGAAGGTGGCTGAGGATGGTTTAAAGGTTGCAGATACGCAGGAAGCCGCAAAGATGGGAGACATTATAATGATCCTTGCACCCGACCAATTGCAGGCGTCTATTTATAAGCAAAGCATAGAGGGAAATCTTGAAGAAGGTAATGTACTTATGTTTGCTCATGGATTCAACATCCATTTCAGTCAAATTGTACCTCCGGATTTTGTTGACGTTATAATGGTGGCACCCAAAGGTCCGGGCCATACGGTTAGAAGCCAATACCAGGAGGGTAAAGGTGTTCCGGCTATTATTGCAGTGCACCGGGACGCAAGCGGGAAGGCGATGGACATTGCACTTGCATATGCCTCAGGTATAGGAGCCGGCAGGGCAGGAATACTCGAAACTACATTTAACGAAGAAACGGAAACAGACCTGTTTGGTGAACAGGCCGTACTGTGCGGCGGTGTTACCGAATTAATGAAAGCCGGTTTTGAAACCCTTGTTGAAGCCGGTTACCAGCCTGAAATAGCATACTTTGAGTGTATTCATGAAATGAAGCTGATTGTTGACCTCATTAACCAGGGAGGTTATGAATATATGAGGTATTCAATAAGTGATACTGCAGAATATGGCGACTATAGTACAGGTAAAAGGATAATTACGGAAGAAACAAGGAAGGAAATGAAAAATATACTTTCTGAAATTCAGAACGGAACATTTGCTTCCAGGTGGATAGCTGAAAACAATTCCGGCGGGAAAGCAGAATTTCTCTCTATGAGAAGAAGGGAAGCAGATACCGGGCTTGAAAAAGTGGGTAAGGAATTGAGAAAGATGATGAGCTGGCTTAAAAAGTAATCCCAAATACGGGAGTGAAGATTATATGGCTATGGCATATAAATTGCCATAGCTATATATAATCTTAAGGAGGGGTTAGCATGGAGAAGCAAATAAAAATATTTGATACCACCTTAAGAGATGGAGAACAAACGCCGGGAGTCAATCTTAACCTGCATGAAAAACTGGAGATAGCGGCCCAGTTGGAAAGGCTTGGCGTGGATGTCATAGAAGCAGGCTTTGCCGTAGCATCTCCAGGTGATTTTGAGGCTGTCAGGGAAGTGGCAAGGCACATAAAAAAATGCACTATAGCCAGCCTGGCACGCACAATGGAAAAGGATATTGACAGAGCCTGGGAAGCGGTTAAGGAAGCTGCCAGTCCTCGTATTCATACATTTATTGCCACTTCGGATATTCATATGAAGCACAAATTAAGAATGACTGAAGAGCAGGTATTGGATAGAGCCGCTGCCATGGTCAGGTATGCAAAAAAATACTGTGAAGACATTGAGTTTTCACCGGAAGATGCAGGCAGGTCCCGTCCCGAATTTTTATACAGGATACTGGAAGCAGTCATAAAAGCAGGGGCTACCTGTGTTAATATACCCGATACGGTAGGATACACCGTACCCCATGAGTTTGGTACGTTAATAAATGGTATTAAGAATAATGTGACAAATATAGATAAAGCGGATATTAGTGTTCACTGCCATAACGACCTTGGGCTTGCTGCTGCCAACAGCCTTGCTGCCCTGGAAAATGGTGCAACACAGCTTGAGTGTACAGTTAATGGGCTGGGTGAGCGTGCAGGTAATGCGGCAATTGAAGAATTAATTATGGCTATTGGAACCAGGAAAGACTATTTTAATGTGAATCATTCAATTGATACTACACAGATTTACAGAACCAGCAAGCTTGTAAGCAGCCTTACGGGAATTAAGGTACAGCCGAATAAGGCAATTGTAGGTTCCAATGCTTTTGCACATGAGTCAGGAATACACCAGCATGGTGTCCTTTCCGAAAAAAGTACTTATGAAATTATGACGCCTGAATCGATAGGGCTTACTCAAAACAGGATGATTCTTGGGAAGCTTTCAGGAAGGCATGCATTTGAGGAAAGATTAAAGGAAATGGGGTATACTGCCCTTTCAAAAGAAGAGATTAAAAAGGCCTTTGAAAAATTCAAGGCATTGGCGGATAAAAAGAAGATTGTACTTGACAGGGATATTGAAGCTCTTATTGAGGAAAAGGTTTCACAGGTTCCTGAAGTATTTGAACTGGTAAGCTTCCAGATAAATAGCGGAAACAAGCTTATATCAACTGCAGTGGTCGGCATAAAAAGAAACGGTGTGGTAACCACCGAAGCGGCTACCGGTGACGGCCCTGTCGATGCTGCTTTTAATGCAATGGAAAGAGTTGTGGGATTGGATTTGAAGCTTGAAGATTACGGGCTTAAAGCAGTAACAGAAGGTAAGGACGCACTGGGGGAAGTTACGGTCAGGGTTTCATTAAAAGGCGGCATATTTGTGGGAAGAGGTATCAGTACGGATGTAATTGAAGCCAGTATAAAGGCTTATCTCAATGCTATAAACCGGATTGCAATTGAAAAGAACGAATATGGAAGTTAAAAGGGTGGTTTTTTGAAGCTTTTTGGAAAGCTTATAAAGGGTACGGTTATTGTTAATGAAGCAGTTGTTGAAAACAATGAGAATATTTCATATACGGACAATTTGGAAAAATGCTTGCTGGCTGTATGTAAGGAGTTGGAAATATCCGTGCCCATGTGGCTCGAAAAGAATACAAAGGAGTTTTCCAGATTCCGAAGGACTTTTTTCTTTGACGAGCAATTTAATGAAAAAGTTTACTTTGACAGGTTTGAAATAAAGCAAATAGATTAACAGGTAAATCAATTTGCTCAAGAGGATAGTTAAGAACTTCAAATTAAAAAATCTGGTGAGTGGTGATACTGGTGAAAAGATTGAAAATTAAAGATATTTTTAGAAAAACGGATGAGTATATTGATACAAAAATTATGGTGTCGGGCTGGATAAGGACTGTCCGCAGCTCGAAAGCATTTGGTTTTATTGAGCTTAACGACGGATCGTTTTTTAATAGCTTGCAGGTTGTTTTTGAAGAGAATATTATAGACAATTTCAAGGATGTTTCCAGGCTCGGAGCAGGGGCGGCCATAGTTGTTGAGGGCATGCTTGTTAAATCGCCGGCTCAAAAGCAGCCCTTTGAAATAAAGGCCCGGGTAATAAGCATTGAAGGAAAAAGCTCACCGGAATACCCGCTGCAGAAAAAAAGGCATTCGTTTGAATTTTTAAGAAGCATATCCCATTTAAGACCCAGGACCAATACATTTTCCGCAGTTTTTAGAATAAGATCCCTGCTGGCTTATGCAATACACAGTTTTTTTAACGACAGGGGTTTTGTCTATGTACATACTCCCATTATTACAGGAAGTGACTGTGAGGGGGCAGGTGAGATGTTCAGGGTATCAACCCTTGATTTTGGAGACATACCGAAAAATGATGACGGATATATAGATTTTACAAAGGATTTTTTTGGAAGGGAGACCAGCCTTACAGTCAGCGGGCAATTGGCAGTTGAGTCATATTGTATGGCATTTGGCAATGTTTACACTTTCGGTCCCACATTCAGGGCTGAAAATTCAAATACCCCCAGACATGCTGCCGAGTTCTGGATGATAGAGCCTGAAATTGCTTTTGCCGACCTTAATGATGATATGGACCTGGCTGAAGATATGATTAAGTTTGTTTTTAAGCATGTTATGGATAATGCACCTGAGGAAATGGAGTTTTTTAACCGTTTTGTAGACAAAGGGCTTTTTGAAAAATTAGATAATGTCATAAATTCCGATTTTGCCAGAATAACATATACCGAAGCAATCAATATTTTGGAAAAAAGCTGTGAAAACTTTGAATATCCTGTTTCATGGGGCAATGATCTGCAGACTGAGCATGAAAGGTATATTACCGAAAAAGTATTTAAAAAGCCTGTATTTGTAACGGATTATCCCAAAGATATAAAAGCTTTTTATATGAGGCAAAATGATGATGGGAAGACTGTGGCTGCAATGGACCTTCTTGTTCCGGGTGTTGGTGAAATAATTGGGGGAAGCCAGAGAGAAGAGCGGCATGATATTCTTGTAAGCAGGATGAACGAGCTTGGGCTTTGCACCGGTGATTACTGGTGGTATCTTGATTTGAGGAAATATGGAGGAACCAGGCATGCAGGCTTCGGACTTGGCTTTGAACGTGCAATAATGTATATGACCGGCATGTCAAACATAAGAGATGTTTCACCCTTTCCCAGGACAGTCGGCTCAGCAGAATTCTAATATGTCAAGGGGACGGTTCTTATGACACATTTTTACAAAATGTGTCATAAGAACCGTCCCCTTGACATACCTTTGATATAGAAAATAAAAAATTCATGGAGGGTAAAATGGCAAACAGAACTTTTGGAATACTTACAAGCGGCGGAGACTGCCCTGGTTTGAACGCGGCAATAAGAGCGGTTGCAAAAACAGCAATGGGTAAGTATGGAATGGATATTGTTGCTATAAACAACGGCTATAAAGGCCTTGTTGAAGGAAACATGACACAGCTTGATCCTGCGACAGTTTCAGGTATACTGACCGAAGGCGGTACTATTTTGGGAACTTCCAGGGAAAAACCCTTTAAGAAAAGGGACAAGCTTATTGAAGAGGAAGGTATTGACAAAATTGAAGAAATGAAAATTAATTGTGAAAAATATAATCTTGAATGCATAGTAGTGCTGGGAGGCAATGGTTCACAAAAAACTTCAAGCAGGCTCCAAAAAGAGGGTATAAATGTAGTGGGACTGCCTAAGACCATTGACAATGACTTATACGGCACCGATGTAACCATTGGGTTCCATACCGCATTGGATATTGCAACTGAAGCGGTTGACCGGCTGCATTCAACCGCATATTCCCATAACAGGGTAATGATTCTGGAGGTAATGGGTCACAAGGCCGGCTGGCTGGCTTTATTTTCAGGCATTGCAGGTGGAGGAGATGTTATTATTATACCTGAAATACCATATGAAATTGACAGCATTACGAGTCATCTGGTGGAAAGGGCAAACGGAGGGAAAGCATTTTCCATATTAGTTGTGGCGGAGGGGGCTTTGTCCGTTGAAGAGTCAAAGCTTGGCAGCAAGGAGCTTAAAAAAAAGCGAAAGATGGAGAAAAGCTCAACTGTGGGCTATAATATTTCAGAAGCAATATCAAGCCATATTAAAATGGATGTGAGGGTATCGGTACTCGGGTACCAGCAAAGGGGCGGCGCCCCGAGTGCATATGATAGAATTATTGCTACAAGGCTTGGCGCAGCGGCAGCAGAGCTTGTATATACCAAAAACTACGGCAAAATGGTAGCAATGGAGAATAATCTGGTCACAGCAGTACCCCTTGAGGAAATTGCCGGAAAACTTAAGCTGGTTCCATGCGAGCACCAGTTAATAACAGATGCGCGCAATCTGGGAACTTGCTTTGGAGATTGAATATCATAAAATTTATGACTGCTTGCAATCAGGAATAAGCTGTGATATATTAAATTACGGAGATATAATTAAATAAGACAGTTCGAAACCATCCTGTCTATAAACAAAACTAAGGGCTTTGTATTATAGAGGGCATTTGTGCCCTCTTTTGTTTTTTAGGACTTTTTTAAGGTGGTGACGAGCAGATTCCGGAGGTCAGATTATGGATAAAAGTACGAAGTTTATTGTGGAGGCAGGCATTATTGCATCTATGTATGCGTCATTAACGGTAGGACTTGGTTTTCTTGCATACGGTGAAGTCCAGATAAGGTTTGCCGAGGCATTGGCAATCCTGCCTTTTTTTACGCCTGCTGCAATTCCCGGATTGTTTGTAGGATGCTTTGCAGCTAATTTGATTGGACCCAATGGTATTATTGATGCCGTTATCGGAAGCAGCGCAACCCTTATTGCCGCCGTGATTACCTATTATATGCCAAAGCGCTGGCTTGCACCTGTTCCGCCAATTGTTGTAAATGCCTTGGCTGTAGGCTGGATGCTAAAGGTGATATACGAATATCCTCTCCCGCTGGCAGCTATTATGGGCTATGTTGCAATTGGACAGACCATAGCCTGCTATCTGTTGGGCTACCCGTTATTGTTATTGCTCCAGAAGAACAAAAACAGAATATTTGGGTGAAGGGACCACTGCCGGTTAAAAATTAGTACTTGTTGCTGGATTTTTTTCTTACATTTTCCTGGCCCCTTCATATGCAAGGTCGGAGCGGACACATTCTTCCTCGGTTAGGGTTATCTGGTAGCATAACGGGCTGCCCTTCATCTTTTCCGCAGCATAGCATAAACCGTTTGTCCTTATATCCAGGAAGGGATGGTCAATTTGTTCGGGGTCCCCAATCAATACAATTTTAGTCCCCATACCTGCGCGGGTTATTATTCCCTTTACCTGCCTGGGGGTAAGGTTTTGAGCTTCATCAATTATAACCCACTGCTTTGCAATAGAACGCCCCCTTATAAAGGCTATTGCTTCGGTGCTGACAATTTTGCGGTCAAATAGTTCATCTATCTTATCCCTTAATTCTTTTTCCGAACTGTAACGTTCATTTTCATCGTTGTCAACCAATACTTCCAGGTTGTCTATAACCGGCCTTAAAAAAGGAGCTATTTTATCCTGCTCCGTACCCGGTAAAAAACCGATGTCTTCGTCCAGCATGATATTTGGCCTGCACACAAGTATTTTCCTGTAAAGGTTTTTTTGTTCAATCATTATTTTATAAAGCCCCACAGCAAGAGAATAGAAGGTTTTGGCTGTGCCTGCAGGTCCCTTCACAATAACAAGGGGCACCTTGTCAGCGTCCATCATAAGTGCTTCCTGCATGAATTTCTGTCCTGTATTCCTGGGAGTTACTCCAAATGGCCTTTCATTCAAAAATTTCAATGAAACAATTTCCTTACCGTCATAACGTGCCAGAGCGGTATGCTTGTCATTATCACAGGAATGAATAATAAGAAACTGGTTGGTTACAAGCTCAACATCCCGCTTTTTACCATAGTCCGATGAGAATGAAAAAACTTCATTTTTCTTAAGCTTTCCATTATTATAAAAATTGTTTATATTGCTCTCGGAAGTATAGACAGTTAAGCAGCCTTTATATTGTTCGTCATAGGAGCTTACCTGCTCTGCCTGGAAATCCTGGGAAACTACCCCCATGATGTCGGCTTTTATCCTCTCGAAAATATCCTTGGTTATAAGAATTACGTTTTCGCCTTCCATCAGAAGGCCTTTGCAGATTTTAAGTATCCTATTGTCATTGCTATTTGGGTCCCAGCTTTGAGGCAGGTCTATATCATGGAAGTTCATTTCAACCCGTAGAATGCCTCCGTTGTCAAGTCCAACACCTTCATTTAATTTTCCCCTTGCCCTAAGCGTATCGAAAAGCCTTGCGGCATGACGGGCGTTGGCACCCAATTCAGAATTGTCCTTTTTGAATTTGTCCAGTTCCTCTAAAACGACTTCGGGTATGACGACAATGTTATTGTCAAAAGAGTAAATTGCCAGTGGAGTCTGCAGTAATACATTAGTGTCTAAAACAAATGTTTTTCTCAAAAGTATCTCCCCTTTTCGAAATAACTATATTTACATTATATCATTTTTTGACAGAAAAACATAATATAATATAAAATTCGACATAACTAAATCTGGCAGTAAGGAATAATTTGCCTGCAAAAAGCAATTTGCCGAATTAATAAATTCAAATTTTTATGATATAATAAATTATTGGGAATTAAAACTAATTGATGGCCGGAGGGGGTTTGTAAATATTTCCAGACTATTTTTGAATAGTATCATGTTTTTTTATGTAAAATAGAATTGATACTAAAAATATTAGCAAGTGCAGGTGATGTAATTGATTATTTTTATTATATTAATGTTTATAATATATAAAATTGCAATAAATATGTACTATATTGTGAATGACTACACCTGCAAGGCAAGAGCCGACAAATACCTTAACAGCATTAAGTCAAAGCAGGACTTGTTATTTATGCATTTTAAGGATCTTGAGCATTTGGTTGCGGAAATATTCAGAAGGAAAGGGCACTGCGTCAAAATGACCGATAAATTCGGTGAGGGTGACAACGGACTCATTTTGGATGATATGTGTTATGTGATGATTAAAAAGCATTCACTTAATAAACTTGTTAATGTGGAGCTTGCCAGGAAACTGGCCGACCATATGTATAAGGATTCCATATACAAGGGCATGTTCATAAGCCTGGGGGATTTCAATAATAATACAAGGAATTTCTGTTACAAGAATGTTATAACATGTATCAACGGAAGCCAGCTTCTTGACATGTGTTTAAAATTCCAATCTGATAATATGCTCAAGGAAGGCTATGCCAATTTGAGGAAGTAATATTTTATTTCTCCTTACTATATAAAGTCACAATTCTAAGCATTATGACCTTTGTGTATTTCATAGGCCGTAACAGTTTACAGATTAAAACCGGCAGTTTGCTTTTAAAAACAAAAGGGGGAAGGCTTAATGAATGCGGTTAAGAATCTTGGAATCCTGCAAATGGCTGCAGCTTATATTTTCATTGTAATACTATTATTTATTGTAAGGAGAAGGGGTATAAACAGGGAAAAGGAGATTTTAATCTCAACCCTCCGCATGACTGTTCAGCTAATATTGCTGGGCTATGTTCTTACATATGTTTTTAACAATGTCCATCCTCTGTATACTATTCTCATCATAGTTTTTATGGAAGTATTTGCTATACACAATACCTTTAAAAGGGTTAGAGTGGAGCTTACGCCAAAGCTTAAAAAGACAATTGTATTGTCTTTGGGTTTAGGCACACTGACCAGCCTTGCCTACTTTTTAATTGTTGTTGTAAGCATTTCACCATGGTATGACCCCAGGTATTTTATTCCCATAGCCGGTATGCTGGTAGGAAACTCAATGACAGGTATTTCACTCGGTACCGTACGTCTGGTTGATAGTATGAAAAATAACAAACACCTTGTGGAAAATGCTCTAATGATGGGAGCAACACCTAAGGCCGCAACACGGGACATCGTAAACAATGCCTTTGATTCCGCCATTCTTCCCACAATCAACTCCATGGTAGGCATGGGTATAGTATCCCTGCCCGGGATGATGACAGGTCAGATTTTGTCGGGAACACCGCCTCTTACCGCCATTGAGTATCAGATAGCAATCATGCTGGGAATTCTGGGAAGCGTATCCCTTACGGTTATTCTATTTGTTCAGATGGGTTATAAGACATTTTTTAATAAAAGGCTGCAATTGGATATTTAATTGGGTTTTATTTTTTCATTTGGCGTTTGAGAACGTTTATTTGCAGGTTCAGGTTTTCAATTTGCTGGGAAAGAAGCAGGATTTGGTCTTCATTTTGCTGCTGGTCATTCTGGTTTTGTGTCTGGGCACCTACGGTCAGAAGTGTCTGGCCTGTCTCTGTCAGGAGATTGCCCAATATATTCTGCTCGTTGGAATCAAGCTCCTGTGATAAAACCAATCCTATCAGGCAGGCTATTAAAGTCAATTGTTCAGGACTTATGTTACTTAAACATGACATATTGCTCTTTCCTCCTTTAAAAGCATCTTACTTATATATAATATACATAATATAGGTCAAATGTGTGTTGTCTATAAACTTAATATATTAATGAAACCCCTTAAAGGTTATGCTTTCTCCAATTTGCGGGAGATACACCTTCATATTGCTTCATTACCTTGCTGAAATAGTATACATCGCTGAAACCAACTATTTCGGCAAGGTTTGTAATGCTTAAATCTGTTGCATAAAGCAGCTCCTTGGCTTTTTGAATGCGTATTTCATTTATATACCCTGTCAGGGTTTTTCCTGTCTCCCACTTAAAAAGCTTGCCGGTGTAATCCCTGCTCAACCCTGCAACATTTGCAAGTTCCTTAACGGATATTTTCCGGTAATAATTTTTTTTAATATAGTTTTTTATTAATTTGATAGAACTGCTGTTGCTTTCAGACCGGATATTTTTTACTTTCGAGGTCTGATGAAGTATCAATTCAAAAATTTTAAGAAGAAGAATTTTGCATTCAAGCTGCCAAAGGTGAACCGAGCCCATGTAAGCCGAAACTATTTTTTTAAATATATCCGCCATAATCAAATTCTGTTTTACCGTTATAAGCTCAGGAAACCTGTATCCATTTTCAAATACGGGCTCGGGCCGTATGAATTTTTCAAGAGGCAGCTTTGTGCTGTATAGAACGCTTTGCCTGCTGGCTAAAAGCTCGTCAAGGCTGGTTACGTCTTCCCTGTATATATAGTCAAAATGTACCCACAGCATGACTGCCGGGTTATTTTCATCCATTATAAAACTGTGATGCATATCGGGCTTTACCAGAACAAGGCTATCCTTTTGTATATCATATTTCCTGTCTTCTATGGACATATATGATTTGCCGCCCAGGCAGTAGAGAAACTCGTGGTCATAGATTTTCCTGTTCCGTATGCTGGAATTCTGCTCCTGCTTTCCTGCTTTTCTTACGTAGGGACTTAATTCTTCAATGCTTGTTTTATAATATCTGCCCAATTTTATTAAACACCGCCCTTAATTATATAAATAATCACTTTTGCATTAACTAATTGCCTGCTTCCGGATTTAACGTCATAATGCAAGAATTAAAGCTGTTTCTATTGATAATTATAATTTAATTTGCCTGCTAATTCAAAAAAATAACTGAATTTTATAAAAGATATCTTTTTTATCCATTTAAAGATATTATTTTTACGTTTATAATTAAAAAAGCAGAAAATTTGACCCGCCGTATGAATAATAACTGCAAAGGAGTTATATTATTATGAAAAAACCCAATATACTTTTAATTACAAGTGACCAGCAGCATTGGAATACAATTGGCGCATTTAACAATGAAATATCCACTCCCAGCCTTGACAGGCTTGCAGCGGAAGGAACCACCTTTACAAGGGCTTATTGTCCCAATCCTACCTGTACACCTACCAGGGCCTCCGTTATAACCGGCAAATATCCAAGCCAGCATGGAGCATGGTCTTTAGGAACAAAGCTTCCGGAAGACGAACATACCGTAGGTGAGGATTTCATAAAGGGGGGATACAGGACATGCCTTATCGGCAAAGCACATTTTCAGCCGCTGAAAAGTACGGAAGAGTATCCCTCATTGGAGGCGTATCCGATACTCCAGGATTTGGATTTCTGGAAAAGCTACAAAGAAAGCTTCTATGGTTTTGAACATGTGGAGCTTGCCAGGAACCATACTAATGAAGCACATGCAGGACAGCATTATGCACTCTGGATGGAAGAAAAGGGACTTCATAACTGGAGGGATTATTTCCTGCCCCCAACGGGAAACATGGATAGATCGGAAAAACGTACCTGGAAAATACCTGAAGAATATCATTACGACGCCTGGATTGCCGAAAGGGTTAATGCCCGGCTGGAAAAGTACAAGGAAAACGACGAAAGCTTTTTCATGTGGGCAAGCTTTTTGGACCCCCATCCCGACTATTTTGTCCCGGAGCCCTGGGATACCATGTATGATCCCGACAGTCTTACTATGTCCGCCGTAACAGAGGGAGAGCATGATAAAAATCCGCCTCATTTTCAAAAGACACAGGAGGAAAATCCTGATTATACGGAATATAAAATCCGGTACGGGCTTCATGGTTTTCATTCCCATTTATATGACAGTGATGAGCTTAAAAAAAACGCTGCCATATATTATGGAATGGTATCCTTAATGGACAAATACATAGGTAAGATACTTGACAGGCTTGAGGATTTAGGCCTTGCGGATAATACCCTGGTGGTATTCACAACGGACCACGGGCACTTTTTTGGACATCACGGCCTTATTGCAAAGGGAGCTTTCCACTACGAAGATATGATTAAGATTCCTTTTATTACCCGTTTGCCGGGAGTGGTACCGGCAGGAAAGGTATCCGATAAAATGCAGTCACTGGTTGATCTTGCCCCCAGCTTTTTAAATGTGGCAGGTTTAACCGTGCCCCGCTTTATGACGGGAGTGGACCAGAGCAATGTATGGTTTGGTAAAAAAGAGAAGGCAAGGGATCATATATTATGTGAAAACCACCATGAGCACCCCACCCTTCATTTGAAAACCTATGTAGATAAAAGGTATAAAATAACCGTATACTACAATCAGGAGTATGGAGAGCTGTTTGATCTTGAAAATGATCCCGGCGAGGTCAATAACCTATGGGACAATCCTGACTGTATTGAACTTAAAAACGAGCTTTTGCTTAAATATATATGGGCGGAACTTGGCAAGGAGCCTTTGTGGATGCCGAGAATATGGGGAGCTTGATAGGGCATGCCCTAAGACCATATCATAACATATCTTTGAAGCTTTAAAAAAAATCAAGGTGATTTTCGCCTTGATTTTTTGATGAAAATTTTTTTATTGGGAATAATAGTTCCATTAGAAGCAATTGAAAAAGGGTGGTAGAGATGGAAACCGGAAAAATATCAACCTGGAAAGTTGCTGCTGCCTATATTGGAACTGTTGTTGGAGCAGGTTTTGCATCAGGGCAGGAAATCCTGCAGTTTTTTGCAGTATTTAAAAGCAGGGGGCTTTATGGTCTGGTTATAGCTACAATATTATTTATAGTGTTTGGATATATAATAATGGACCTGGGCATGAGTCTTGGCTCTAAGTCACATCTTGAAATAATAAGGCATACAAGCGGAAAGTATGTGGGCGGGGTGATTGATGCCATTATCACATTTTTTCTGTTTGGCGCTTTAACTGCTATGATTGCGGGCTCAGGTGCGCTGGTCAACCAGCAGTTTGGGATATCAAGTCTTTGGGGAAACATTATAATGGTATTTGCAACAGTAGTAACCGTATTATCCGGAACTACAGGTGTAATTAACTCCATAAGCGTAATTGTGCCCTTTTTATTGACATCTGCCGTAGGAGTAAGTATTTTCACAATTGTTTTTATGCCGGCTAAGCCGGAAGCAAGCTTTACGGCTGTAAGCAGTGAATTGATTCAAGGCTGGTTTTGGGCCGCCATTCTTTATATTTCTTATAATATGGTCCTTGCAATAGCGGTATTAGGTCCTCTTGGCAAAAATGCAAAGAGTAAAAAGGCAGTGAAAAATGGTGCAATATTTGGCGGATTGGGCCTTGGGCTTGGAGCAATTGCAATATATTTTGCAATTTCAGGCAATATTATTGATTTGACAAATGTTGAAGTTCCCATGATTTATATAGCCGGCCGGATATCAATGGCTATTCAGGTTGTTTATGCAATAGTGCTTATTGCGGAAATATATACGACTGCCGTAGGAAGCCTTTATGGATTTACGGTAAGAATAACAGATGTCAATTCAAAAAAGGCTCCGTATATTATTGCCGGGACAGCACTGATAGCGTTTGCAGCAAGCCAATTCGGATTTTCAAATCTTGTAAAGTATTTATACCCTATAGTGGGATATGGCGGATTGATACTTCTGGCAAGCCTTTTATACAGCAGATTTAAATCAGCATAAGAGCTGTAAAAATTTATTTATGCAATTTCCATTGATGATTTAATAATGTAGTGCTATAATTGCTAAGGAATGATTAAATAACAGGATTTTAGCTGTAGCAGTAGACGGGGCGTTAGATATGAATGTTTTTGATGTGCTTGGACCCATAATGATCGGTCCTTCCAGTTCGCATACGGCAGGGGCAGTCAGGATAGGCAGGATTGTAAAAATATTGATTGGTGAAAATATAAAGGAAGCAAACATTATTTTTTACGGATCCTTTGCTGCTGCATACAAGGGACATGGTACGGACAAGGGTATTATAGCCGGCCTGCTGGGATATGATGTGGCAGACGCGGAAATACGGGACAGCATAAACATTGCCCGGAAAAGAGGTCTTTCATTTTCATTCGGGAAAAGCTTTGATGACAGCACTCATCCAAATATGGCGTCAATATCCGCTGTTGGAAAATCAGGCAAAAAAATAAGCATCACCGCCGCGTCAACGGGCGGTGGAAATATACTTGTAAGCAATATTAACGGTATTGAGGTTGAGTTCTCATGCCAGTACCATACCCTGATTGTACCTCACCGTGACCAGCCGGGAGCAATATCACTGGTTACCCATATACTAGCAGCCCATAATATAAATATAGCAAGCATGAAGGTTTTTAGGAAAGAAAAAAAGGGAAATGCAATCATGGTTATTGAAACGGACCAGGAGCTTGATAATGAAATTTCCCGGGAAGTAAGAAAGCTTCCAGGTATAATTGACTGTATAATTGTATATGCATTTTGATAATTTTGCTTCAAGAGCATATACAACATTTGGTATTCTCATTACTTTAAACCGGTTAATGAGCCAATTGCTTATTTTAGGAGGATAGACATGATTTTCTATCATAGTATATCGGAGCTTGTAAACAGGGCCAATTGTAAATCAAAATGCATATCGGATATTGTTATAGAAGACCAGGCGGAGCAGATGGAAAAAAGTGTTGAAGATATTTTTGAAGATATGGAAAAACTTTTTAAGGTTATGGAGGAAAGTGTAGAGAGCTGTCTTAAGCCGGATGTGAAATATGCAAGCGGCCGCGCAGGCGGAGAAGCTTACAGGCTTAAAAAAGCTTCAGATGGAGGAAAGACCCTTGCAGGGCCAATGTTAAACAGTGTACTGGTAAAAGCTTTAGCGGCAGCAGAGAGCAATGCTTCCATGGGGAAAATAGTTGCTGCTCCTACCGCAGGTTCATGCGGTATTTTGCCCGCGGTAACCATTACAATTATGGAGGAGTATAAAATAAACAGAAAAAAGGTGTTGAAAAGCTTATTCTCAGCAGCAGCTATTGGTATGGTGATTTCAAACAGGGCCAGCCTGTCAGGTGCACAGGGAGGCTGCCAGGCAGAGTGCGGAGCTGCTTCCGCAATGGCTGCAGGAGCTGCGGTTGAACTGTTGGACGGTACTCCCGATATGATATCCCATGCATGTGCCATTGCGTTAAAAGCAGTGCTGGGACTTGTGTGTGACCCTGTTGCCGGCCTTGTAGAGGTTCCCTGCATAAAAAGAAATGCTTCGGGAGCCGCTAATGCAATTGTTGCCGCTGAATTGGCACTGGCAGGAATTAATAGTGCAATACCTGCCGATGAAGTAATAGATGCTATGAAATCGGTAGGAAACATGATTCCGTCATGCCTTAAGGAAACAGGCGAAGGCGGCCTGGCAATGACAAAGACGGGAAGGACATTATACGGCCATTTAAAACAATGTGGCGGCTCTAATTAGTACAGGTGTTTTACTATATAAATCATAAAGAAGGATATGGTATGAAATGAATACACATAATTTCAAAAAAATGCTGGAGAATTTTTTTGCCGGGAGATATGGTACGGATGCTTTAAATTTATTTTTACTCATAATGTCGGTAGTATTTTTAAATATACCCTATGTTTTTATTTTATCATATGTTTTCCTGACACTTGCCTTGTACAGGATGCTTTCAAGAAATAAATACAAAAGGCAGCAGGAATTAAACTGGTATAATAAAAAAATCGGGTTTAAGCTAAACAACTTGTTACGGGAGTTTTCCAGGAGCTTGTTAAAATTGTACCTTTACCTTAAAACTAAATACAAAAAACACAAAAAGATACAGGAAGATAAAAAGTATTATATATTTTTTAAATGCAAATCCTGTGGAAACAACCTGAGGGTTCCTAAGGATAAAGGCAAAATAAAAACAACATGCCCCGTTTGCAAAAATGAAACCATAAGAAAAACCTGACAAATTTCACATGTTACAGACCACTATTGTAATGAAATAAAGCACTTGACATTTATCCAAATACTGGATTGAAATATGCAATGTATTACATAAAATAATATGAAAGGGTGCATAATATATGAAATTAACAAAAATCATAGTATCGGTATTAATTGTTTTTGTGCTGCTGGCCGGGGGAGGAATTTTCTATTTAACCAGGGGCCTTGATAAAGGAAGCAATGTTGAAATCAACGATGTAGACCTTTCGTTACTGGATGATGGAATATACAACGGAGAATACAGGGCAGGAAGATGGACCAATGAGGTAAAAGTAACTGTGGAAAATCATAAAATCACTGATATCAGCATAGTTAAGGATGCATTATTTACAAATCCCGAGGTTTCAAAAGAGCTTGTTGAGAAGGTGGTCAGCAAGCAAAGCCTTAAAGTGGATATGGTTTCTGGAGCAACCGTAAGCAGCAAGGCATATCTTAAGTCAATTGAGAATGCCTTGGTAACCTTTGAACAATAATGCTGAATGAATAGGGGAGAAATTTATGTCAACCGTTATAATTGATGCCATGGAGAAGGGCAGTTTTATATCAAAGGCAGTTGTTGACAGGTGCAGGGAAAATGAAAAAGACATATCATTATTTAAGCCTGCCGATATGAATATATTGCCCTGCAGGTCCTGTGGAGCCTGTGAGTATAAGTCACCGGGAAAATGTGTGATTAAGGATGATATGCATGATATACTGCGGTCCATTGCAAAAGGGAATATACTTGTAATGCTTACCCAGATAAGGTTCGGTGGGTATTCGTCCTGCCTTAAAAAAGCGGTGGATAGGTTTATGAACCTGTGCTTTCCTTTATACACTGTCAGGCAAGGACACCTGCTTCATCCGGCGCGGTATGGAGAGAAAAAGCTCATTGCCGTAGGAGCTTACGAAGGAGATTCCGTGGACCAGGAAAACTGTTTCGTAAGGCTTGTGGAAAACAATGCATGGAATCTTCAATATGAGCACAAATCCATTATAATAAAGTTTTCAGAAGACATAATGAAAATAAAACAAAAAATAAGTGCTGTGCTTTAAGGAGGTGCATTGAAGCTGAGCAGAAAAAAAATTCTTTTAATTAATGGAAGCCCAAGAAAAAAAGGCACATCCGCAAGCTTTGCCAGGACAATCAAAATGCTTGCCAAAAATTCTGGGGACACTGCTGAAATTGTTCATGCCATAGATTATTTTGACAGGAAAAAAGAATTGGCTGATTTTTATTATTTAGCTGCCAAAAGTGATGTTATAGCCATGATAGCACCCATATATTCTGATGCTTTGCCGTTTTTTGATATCTGGCTTATGGAAAAGATGGCTGACGAGCCAGGCTGTGATTTAAGAAATAAGGTTTTTTTTGCCGTAGGACAGTGTGGATTTCCTGATATAACACGAGTAGAACCCCTGATTGATGAATGCAGGCTTTTTGCATTGGAAACCTGGATGAAATGGTTTGGAGGACTTGCATATGGGGGAGGAGCAATGATTGACGGGACACATTTAGAAAACCTTGGGAAAGAAGGAGAGAAGTTAACAAAGTCATTTGAAATTGCCCTTGAAAATATCGGGGAGAATAAAAAAATACCTTCTGCATGCCAGGATTTAATAACAGTGAAAATACCTAAAATATTATACCGGCCGTTAGCTGCTTATTTGAACCGCAAAATAAAAAAGAGAGCGAAAGAAAACGGGAATGCGGGCATTATGAAAAAGGTTTATCTGGATTGAGTCCCCTTGGCTCAAAATCTTCTCAATTTAAAAAAATAGGTATAAATTTACGCGTATAATGAACCATTTATCAGTCCATTCATTAAGAAAAAGTAAGTGTCTAGAACATTGAAAAAGGCTACCCGGCATATTCACCATCCGTAGTTCAGATGCCGGCTTTGCAATAACTATCGCTGCGCGATGCTTTCAGTAGGTATGATATTTTGCTAAAGCAAAAATCATCATCCATGCCGCAAATTACGCCTTTTTCAAGAACCTATACACTAACATTTTCAAAATTCATTCCCAATGATAACTGTTTCATTATACACATAAATCTTCTCAATTTTAAAAAATAGAAAAGCTCAAAACCTGTCGAAATTGACTTAAAAGGTATACTTGTTATATAATTGATTTATGTAAAGTATAGAGATATTAATATATTTTTCTAAATTAGAGGTGACAGGAAATGATAAATAACAAGGAACAATTATATCTTCAAATTAAAAAGTATATAGAAAACATGATTGAAATGGATGAGTTAAAGCCTGATGACAGGGTACCCTCTGAAAATGAGCTTATGGAAAAATTTAGTGTCAGCAGAATAACTGCAAAAAGAGCCCTGAATATTCTTTCACAGGAAGGAAAGGTATATAGGATGCAGGGCAGAGGAACATTTGTAGCTAGTGGTGCAAAAAAATATATTGAAGTTAGTGAATATAATTTTGAAGAAAATGTACAGACAATTGCATTGATATTACCGCAACTCAACAGCAGTTTTATCCTGGAGATATTGAGAGGGGTTTTGTGCCAGGCAGAGTCTTGTGGGTATAATGTTATTGTCCATAAAACAGATGAATTAATTGAAAAGGAGGAAAAAAAGATAAAAAAAATGTCGTTGGCAGGAGTAAATGGAATAATAATATATCCTGTTGAAGGAGAGCTTTATAACACAGAGATATTAAAACTTACCTTAAAACGGTTTCCTTTGGTTGTGATAGACAGGTATTTAAAGGGGATAAACACCAACGTGGTGCATACGGACAATTTTACAGGTGCTTATGAGGCCACCCGTCATTTAATAGAGCTTGGCCACAAAAAAATCGGCTTTATTTCAATATATAGTCAATCAAGCAGCGTAGAGGACAGGATAAGAGGCTATGAAAAAGCACTTGCGGATAATGGATTGCCCGTTGATTACAGGCTGAGGCTGGATGAAATTATAACCCAGGATATCAAGACGGAAATAGAGCAGATTACAAAATATTTAAAAAGAAACAATGATATGACGGCATTATTGACTATAAATAACGAAATAGGAAGAAAGCTTTTTGTGGGAATGAAAGCAGAAGGATTATCAATACCTGAGGATATTTCTGTAGTATTCTTTGATGATTATCAGTATGCAGATATGTTTAAAGTACCTCCGACGTGCGTTATCCAGCAGGGAGAAAAAATGGGAAAAGAAGCTGTTAAGCTTATTAATAGAATTATTGAAGAGCCGGACAGGGAATATGAAAAAATTATACTGCCGCCTGAATTAAAGCGGCGCTCTTCAACTCAATTGCTCAAAAATACTATTTAAAAATCAATATGGAGAAATCAAAAAAATACTTTTGCATTTGACAACATGATATAATTAGCATATTATATATACCAATAAGATTTTACGTTTTGCTTAAATTAATACTGATGATATATTTAGAATGCTTATAACAGACAAGCAAAAAACCCATACTATATGTTCAGCGCTTGAAATAGTAAACAGCAATATGGCTGGCAAACCGGTGCTGAATATCAAGGCTGGTTTGTAATGCAAAAATGATGGTTTATAAGGAAGCGAATGCCATCAATGGTTCCGGGAAGACAATCCTTCTTCTGGTTATCAAACCTGAATAATGGAGTGCCTGCAAAACTATTTTCATCATATCATGTACAAACGGCATACATACATTTTTAAGCAGTGTATGATTATGGCGCCGGTTGTGCTGTTTTTTGTGAAGTAACGGAAAAGTTAATATATTTGCTGTAAAATCGGATAGGAGGAGATGGAATAAATGCTTAATCATAAGGAGCAGCTATATGTCCAGATAAAAAAGTATGTAGAGAACATGATTGAATTTGGCCAGTTGAAACCTGATGATAGAATTCCCTCGGAAAATGACCTTACGGAAAAGTTTGATGTCAGCAGGATAACTGTTAAAACAGCTTTGGATCTTCTGGCTGAAGAGGGAAAGGTATATAGAATGCAGGGGAAGGGGACGTTTGTCACCAATGCTTTGAGTGATTATGCCTGTAAAAATGATAAAATAGCTGGAAATGAGGAGATAAAAAACATTGCATGTATATTGCCCCAGTTAAAAGGCAATTTTATCTTAAATATACTGGAAGGGTTATTGAGTGAGGCCGAAAGCCAGGGATATAATGTTATTGTTTATAAATCCGACGAATCAGCAAAAAAGGAAGAAGAAATTATTAAAAAGATTTTGTCATCCGGGATAAAAGGTATAATAGTATATCCTGTGGAAAACAGGGTATATTGTCCGGAAATATTAAAGCTTACCTTGAACCGGTTTCCTTTGGTAGTTATAGACAAATACTTAAAAGGGGTTAATACCAATGTTGTACACACAGATAATTTCAAAGGGGCTTATGAAGCTACACGGCATTTAATAGAACTTGGGCATGGAAAAATCGGATTTGTATCACTGTCAAGCTGTTCAAGCAGTATAGAAGACAGGATAAAAGGCTATGAAAAGGCGCTGGCTGACAGTGGAATGCTCGTTGAGCACAGATACCGCCTTGAAGAAGCTATAACCCATGATTTAAAAACTGAAATTGAGCAAATTACAAAGTATTTAAAGAGTAATAAAGATATAACTGCGCTGCTTGTTATTAATAATGAAATGGGAAGGAAGCTTGTTAAAGGAATGAAAATTTTAGGGCTATCGTCGCCTGGTGATATTTCGCTGGTTTTTTTTGATGATTTTAGAGATGCAGATTTGCTTGAAACACCGCCTACATGTGTTGTCCAGCAAGCCGAAAATTTAGGCAAGGAGGCTATACGCCTTTTAAATAGAGTTATTGAAGACCCTGAAAGGGATTCAGAAGAGATTATAATAAAGCCAAAATTAGAAATACGTTCTTCAACTGGAAATAACATTTTCGGATTAGATTTATAAATTGATGTTATCAAAATTTTATCCCAATACCTCCTGAAAATATTTTGCATTTTATATTGACAAACTTAGTATAAACGATATAATATATATATCAATTAATACAATTTATATATATTTTTTGAGAGCAAATAAAATGATAAAATAAATGATATTTAAAAATGCATGTACATCTTTGATTTGGCCGGGGGGAAAATAATGGCTTCTAGAAATACTACCTGTATTAATGGTTTGTGGGATTTTAGCCCTGCATCCGGAAAACTGGGAAAAATACCCACAAAATGGGAGAAAACTAAAATTGTAGTACCTTGTCCATGGAATATTAATTCGTTTGCGGGACCGGAAGAAGTTAAAAATGGCAATGAGACATTATTTGCAAGGGGAGGAGAATATAATTTTTATCCCCAGTACCCTTCCGAATGGGATAACGCCGACAGCGGGTGGTATAAGACAGAGGTGTTTATACCTGAAAATTGGAAGGGGTTAAGAGTTAATTTATGTTTTAATGCAGTACATTTCTACAGTGAATTCTATATAAATGGTGTTTTGGTCAATAAAGACATGGACGGCTTCCTGCCTGTAGAATTTCCGGTTTCCGAACATGTGCGGTATGGAGAAAGCAATACCCTGGTAGTAGGTGTTGAGAAGCTTTCGCTGTACGGATGGAAAAACAGCGAAGGAAGAAAAAAGATTGAGTATCCTACCGGCTCTTTCTGGGGTGAGCATATAGGTGGTATATGGCAGGATGTTTTTTTGAAAACCTATCCTGAGAATTACATAAAGGATATGTACGTTTATACGGACATTGACAGCTGCACCATATCCGTTGAGACTGAACTTGAAAGCGCTCAGGAAGAAAAAGAAAAAATCTGTTATTTTTTATCTGAGTACGGTAAAAATGATTATATTTCTTTGGATGGTAATTTTGAAGGGGCTGCTGGTGAAAAGCTTAAGCATGAATTGGATTATTCCTCATGTAAAAATGATATTAAACTCTGGTGGCCTCATTCACCCAGGTTATATATGCTGAAGGCCAGGCTTTATATAAATGGCAGCATTGCTGACGAGAAAACTGTCAGATTTGGCTTCAGGAGTTTTAAAATAAAGGAAAACAAGTTTTATTTAAACGAAATTCCATATAACCTCAGGAATGATTCGTGGCATTATATGGGTTTTGCATACCAGAACGAAATGCATGCAAAGCTATGGTACAAAATGGCCAGGGAAGCAAATGTTAATTGCATTCGTCTCCACGCACAGGTATATCCTGAGTTTTTCATTGACATTGCAGATGAGGAAGGAATGTTGATTATAGATGAATCTTCCGTTTGGGCATCCCATTGTAATTACCATTATTCAGAAGAATTCTTTAAAAGGTCGGAAAAACATGTTGAAAGGTTAATTAAAAGGGACCGGAATCATCCAAGCGTAATCATGTGGAGTGTTGAGAACGAATGTGTGGCTGCGTATAAGGTTTCTGCAGATGAAGCTATAAAGGATGAAGAGGATATAAATAAAAAATTGTATAGACTGGCTGAGTTTGCAAAAAAACTGGACCCTGTCCGGCCCGTAATCGGGGATGGTAGCAAAGATTATGGAGGCAGGATGGAGGTTGCATCACTGCATTATCCTGGTAAGTCCTGTCCAGTTTCCGGTAAAAAACCTGTAGTAATAGGTGAAATGGGAACCATGTATTATTCCACTCCTGATAATGTGTGCGGTTACTTAGGTGAAAAGACATACCTTGAATTTGACAACAGACTGGAAGCAGTTGCAAGATACACTTTTGAGAGCTTGAAGCATCAAAGGAAATGGGCGGCCCAGGTTTGTGTCTTCAACCTTGTATGGTACGGATTGTATCCATTGCCGTTCAAAGAAAGCATAAGGCAGTATGGCGATTATTCAGCTCCGGGCATAAAACCAACAAAAACAGGTCCGTACATATCAACCTTAAATGCCGGTTATGACGATAATCTGCCTGAATACGTTGCCAATCCTGTTTTTAAATGGGTTAAAGGTGCATTTTTACCTGAAAGGTTTTTCTTTGAGGACGAAAAAGTAAGGTTTTACAACGGTGAAAGGGTAAATAAGTGTATTTGTGTACACAATGATTCTTTAAGTAAAAAGGATTATGAAGTTTCCTGGGCGGTGGAAAGGGAAGAAAAAATATTTTGCAGCGGGACTGAATCCATAAGTATCCTACCTTCTGAATTTAAGATGCTTGAGTTGGATTTTGAACTTCCTGAGGTTGAAAAATTAGAGCATTTCAATTTAAAGGTTGTGCTTTCGGACAGCAGGGGTACGGTATTTGCAGATAGAAAATTATTAAAAATATACAATCCTTCATACTTTGTTAAAAAGATAGGTGCTGCCGGTAAAATAGGTTTTATTGGAAGCATTGACGAAAAAATCAAGCAATTTTTAAATTCAGATAATATTAGATTTCTGCCGGACAACAGCAAATTGGATAATTTCGATTTACTGGTAACGGCAGGCAAGGTGCCCGAAGACGTAAGGAATAGGATAAAGTCGTCTTCAGCATCCGCAATAGACCTTAGTCCGGCTGGAAACGGCTGTGGTTCATGGGTTACGCAGGCCTTTGCAGAAAAAGCTTTTATAAATATCGATAATGAAGTATTAAAACGGGATATTGAAGAAGACGACCTTTATAAATGGAATGGCAAAAATATATCCGACCATATTTTTAGTGAGGATATAAATTTGAATGCAGATGTGCTTTTGTCAACAGGCAAGGGACTTCCCCTGGTACTTGAATTAATAGATAATATTGACAATAAAATTATAAGCTGTATTGACATGCTGTCCAAAGTAATTGACGAGCCGGCAGCACTTGTACTGCTTACAAACATAATTGGGTATGCAGCTGCAGGTAAAGGTGTTGAACTGTCGGGCTGTACAGTAATTTCCAAGAAGAATTCACGGCTGGTACGCTTCCTTGAGGAGCTGAATGTGCCCTTAAAGCTTATTGACCCATATGACAGGAGTGCTGTTAAATCCATTGAAAATCAAAAAGTCATCATTTGCGACGGGAAATATGATACGGGCTATTTGGATGAAATGATGCCTGAAAATATTGATAAGGTTTTGTTATGGGGCTTGGAAAAAGAGAATATGCCAAAAAGCCTTAAAGGGTTTATTAAAATTGTTGAAAAACCCTTGAACCAGCTTGTAAAATCTGATGATAAACACTATTGTATTAAATGCCTGTCCGCAGGAAATCTTTATGGACTTGAGACCGGAAATAAAGCTGTAATATCTGAAAAGCCTGTTTATATAAAGGATTCTCAAAAAATCAAAGGTATTTTGAAAAACTCAAGCATCAACTGGTTTATGTGGAACTATCAACCGGAATTCAGGAAGACCATATCAATACTCAGAAGTGAAAAAGAACAAAAGCAGGATGTTTACGGATTGGCTGAAACCAGCATTAACGGAGTTGAGGTTTTCATATGCCAGATTAATTGTTTGAAAAACAACAACAAGCTGAAAAAAATTGCAGGCACAATTTTAAACAATATGGGGGTGGAAATTAAGTATAAAGAGACAGATGAGTTTGATAAGATACTAAAACAGGATATATATGAGGAAGCTCTTATTAAAGCTTTACTGCTTAATTCACCTGATGATTTAAAAATAACCGGGTTAACTCCGGGAATTAATAAAACAGAGGGAAAAGCTTCATGGAAAATTGTTAACCTTGACAAAAATAATAAAGTTCCCGGAGGGGTTAACTATTATGGATTTTTCGTACATTCCGAGTCCCAGCGCACAGATTTTCTTTTAAATCCTGATATTATAAGCATGAATGTCATTTCAACAGGTATGAAACAGGTGTATCTTAATCACGAATGTGTAGGTTCAGGTAATGAAATTTCAATAAAAGCGCTTAAACTGACAGCCGGATTGAATAAATTCATAATTCGTGAAGAACGTAAAGATACAGGTGAAAAACCTCCTGTAATTGAATTTAAACGCAAGGATATTGAAGAGCTTGATTTAAAGTTTTTTCTTGAACAAGAGGGAATAACCGAGATTAAAAAAGATGATTGGATAATCAAGTCAAATTATAATTCTAATGAGGCAGCTAATGCAATAAGGGGGAAGGGCTATTTTTGGCAGTCAAATACGGATCAAAAGGATGGCATGTATTGGCAGGCAGATCTTAATAAAATACATAAAATTTCCAAGCTCCAGTTCAACTCTAAAAAAAGCGGGAATCAGACAAGTGTTTTTTTACCAAGGAGCTTTGTTATTCTCATAAGTATTGACGGTTGTGAATGGTCGGAAGCATATAGGGTAAAGAATGAAAAAGACCTAACAATAGTTGATGGGAAAGTTGTTATAAGCCTGCATAATGAAAAAGCAAAATATGTAAAAGTTCAATTGACCAGTGTTGCACTTAAACCGCTTATAATATCGGACTTGCGAATATTTACCCATAAGGATATTTAAATTTATACAAGTTGGAGGAGAACTAAATGTATAAAATATTATTCAGAAGTATTTTTTTGTTTGCTGTTATACTATTATTGCCCCTGGCAGCAGGGTGCGGCAGCACAGAGGATAAAGACGGGGATACCCATGAAGTGTACTCACATAAATATTCTGCAAAGCAAAACGGTTTGTACAACATTAATTTTAGCTATACCGGTGTAGGATTTGGAAAAATATATATAAATGACGAGCCAATCACCGGCAGCTACTATTTTTCGTCCGGCAAAAATACTCTTACAGCTACACAGGATATAAAGGTCTATTTTAAAAAGGGGAAAAATAAAATCAACATAAGATCGGATGCTGCTTACGATAAAACCGATTTTGAAGTTGAGTCGGTTAATATTGAATTCAATAAAGAATTTGATAAACCGGATGCATTATTTTCCATTCCATGTGTTTTGGATGCTGCAAAAGCCATTCCGGGAGATTCCCATAAAACCAGAGTAGAAAATATTGACAATAAAGAAATAACAGTACTTGAAAAGGATAATCAATATGTCTCATATTATTTGTTTTCCGACGGATACAAAGACATTGACATATCTTTCAATGTTTCATCCCTGGATTATAAAGCCAGGCTCAAACTTGAAATAAATGACAAAAAGATTAAGAATTATACACTTAATAAAACAGGTAAAATGGATAAATACAATATGATATCTGCCCAGAACATAAAAGTGGGTCCGGGTATTCATGAATTAAAATTTACATCTGTTCTTCGTAAGGAAGGTGTAATTGGATTGGGTGAGGTGAAAATAGACATGAAGAAAAGTTTGGCAGGAGCAAAAGCGTCTAACGGGAATTTTATAGTCTATGATGCAAGTATATTGGACTATGGTGTGGTACCGGACACGGATGCAGATTTAACGGAAGAGTTTCAAACGGCTTTGAATGAAATAAGTGAAAAGGGCGGCGGAGTTCTTTATGTGCCTGAAGGAAAGTACAGGATAGAAGGGAACTTAAAGCTTCCCGTAAGCGTATCCATTGAAGGAGACTGGTTAAGCCCTGACGAAGGCGGTTTGGGTAAAGGGACTATTTTAATGGCATATGCGGGAAGAGGAAAAGATAGCGGCACGCCTTTTATCAGCGCAGCCTTAAATTGTGCTGTTAAAAATATAAGTATCTGGTATCCGGAACAAAGCTTTGATAATATAGTACCCTATCCGTATACAATACAGGGCAGTGAGAGACAGGGCTATCTTACTGTAATGAATGTAACGCTTTATAATTCATATAATGGATTAAAACTGGGCCAGGGCAAGATTTTTAACGGTTGCAATCTGTATAGGAATATATATGCGACTCCCTTAAGTACCGGAATGTGGCAGAATAATACTGCCGATGTCCCAAGATTTGAAAATATTTATTTCAGTCCGAAGTATTGGATGGAATCGGGATTGGAAGGTGCGCCAAAAAGCAGCAGTGATAAGGAACAATTTGTAAATTATATGAGAAGTAATGCTGTTGCCATGAACATGCACAGGCTTGATTGGGGATATTTTTATAATATTTATGCCGAAGATGTGCATACAGGTATTGAATTTAATGACAGTAATTCTGCAATAGCCTATCTCAAGACAAGAAATGTGAATAAGGGCATAAAAATCAATAGGATATCATATCCGGGACTCCAGATTGCATATAGCAGCATATATGCGTCGGTAGGGGAGAATCCGAAGTGCCTGGTATTTAATGGGTTTGATTCCGACCCGAGCAAGGTCAATGTGATTATCCAGATAAGTAAAACCGAGTTTGGGGGCGATCCGGACATTTGTATAGAATTAAATGCCAGGAGAGGTGCACGCCCTGTTCTCAATTTATATGATTCAAGCTTTAAGTCATGGAAAGCCGACAGTGGTAATTATGCAATAGCGGTCAACAGGGGTTCTCTAATGATACAGGATTGTGAATTTTCAAAAATGAAAAACCAGGTATATTTGTCCGACAAAGTAAACTCTGCTATCATACGCGGAAATAAAAATATGCTGCAAGAAGAAATCAAAGTTCCTTCAGGCGTAAAGCTGATTTACGGTGAAAAGGCTGTTGACATACCTGAAATGCCTCAATACAATCATATATTTGCCCCTGAGCCTATGCCCGGCAATACGGATAATTTCTATAATGTTATGCTTGAGCCGTTTAATGCATATGCGGATGTTGAGCACGACGATACAATTGCAATACAAAAAGCACTCAATAATGCTTCTGCTGAAGGAGGGGGAGTTGTATACCTTCCTGCGGGCAAGTACCGTATTGACACGTCCCTGGTGGTACCGGAGGGGGTTGAGCTAAGAGGTTCGTTTGCTGCCCAGCATCATGGCAGTGCAATGAACGGGACAATAATTATGGCCTATGGAGGAAAAGGCAAGGCTGACGGTGAACCTTTGATTTCACTTGAAACGAGAGCCGGAATTTCAGGAATTGCTTTTTATTATCCGGAACAGGAACTCAAAGAAGGTAAATTTGCTGAATATCCCTGGTCCATACGGGGTAATATAGAAAGCTGGATTACAGATGTTTGTTTTGTAAATACGTACAGGGGTATTGATATGATGAGCAACGACTGCAGCATGCATATTTTGGACGGAATTCACGGGCTTGCCCTTGATATAGGAGTCCAGGCAGGTAATGGGATTGACGGCGGCTGGATGCAGAATGTTCATTTTAATCCTTCAAACTGGACGTTTTCAAAGTATCCCCGTCCTGGAACAGAGGAATTGCATCAGTACTGCCTGGATGCAACTACAGGATTTTTATTTGGGTCTTGTAAAAATTATAATACCCTTCATAATTTCCAGATATTGATAAAGTATGGAATTAAATTTGTTGACGACAAAAAAGGCGGCTTTGACGGAGTAATATATGGCTGGGGACTTGATGTAAATGAGTTCGGAATACATGTAGATGAAGTTAAAAAATTGGATATAATCCAATTGATGGATGTTTCGCTGGAAGGACCGGTTGCTGCCAATGTATACACTACGGAGTCATTTGACGGGGTAGTCAACTTGTTTAACTGCAATGCATGGGGCCCGGGAATGAGGACCTGCGAAATCAAAGGCGGCACCGTAAACCTTGTCCAGTATACCGCATGGCATGCGAAAGATGGAAGGATAAATGACGGGGGAGCCCTTAATGCATACGGCTGTACTTTTGTGCGTGATACATATCCGCGTTCTGCAAAGGATTTTACTTATGAAGCAGGCAGCAGCGGTAAAATAGAAGGCTGTTTGGGCAGATTTAATGTCAATGTTGAGGTTAAAGGCGGAAAAGTGGACCTTATAGACAATTCCGGATACTAGATGATTTAGTTGATATATACTATTGACTTAATTAATATAATGTTATATTATTAATAACATACAGATACTGATGGCTATATGTGATAAAAAATATACAAAACACACAAAAACCACATGAAGGCGGATCGAATAAATATATACTTAATTTTACTTGCCATGAAGCTTTGTGAAGGGGGAGGTGCAGCTTTAATTAATGGAAACCGGCGCTCTATTCAATATAAGATTTAGATTGATATATTTTACATATGGGTTTATTATAATATTTTTGTGCTTGTTTTTTGGTTTAGCCTCTTATGCTGAAGGCCCTGAAAAATATATGGATTATGAGCAGTATAAAAACAATCATTCAGATAAGGATTTTGCCGATGATACGATTTTTATAAATGCCCATGATTATACCCATACAAATATGAGTATTGAAATGAAAAAGGATTTTGAAGGCCTTGACGGATTGTCAATAATTACTACCGACGAGGGTTTTATAGAGTGGGAATTAGATGTTGAAAAGGCGGGATTTTATAATATAGCAATAAAGTACTACCCTGTAGAAGGTAAAAGAAGCTCTATTGAAAGAAGGTTAAAGATAAACGGCAAGACTGCCTTTGAAGAATTAAACAACCTTATTTTTACACGAGTTTGGGTTGATGCCGGTGATATTAAAATAGACATTTTGGATAATGAGTTAAGGCCCACCCAGGAACAATCCCCTATGTGGATTGAAACAGACCTGATGGATAATACCGGTTATTATAACGAACCGTACAGGTTTTATTTTACAAGGGGAAAACATACTGTCAGATTTGAGTCCATAAAAGAGCCGATGATGATTGCATGGCTTAAATTATATAAGGGAGAACCCGTTTTATCCTATTCTGAAATTGAACAGGTCTATAAAAAAAGAGGATATCAAAGTACAAAGGGACAGGAGGTTGTGATCCAGGCTGAAAAATCTAAATACAAGTCGGACCCCACCCTTTATGCAGTTAATGACAGGACGTCTCCTATAACGCAGCCATACCATGCTTCGAAAATAAGATTGAATACCATTGGCGGTGAGCGGTGGAGAATTCCGGGACAGTGGATTACATGGGAAATGGATGTACCTGAAAGCGGATTGTATAAAATTGCAGTCAGGTTTAAGCAAAACACCAAAGCCGGATTGTTTACAAGCAGGCATTTGCTGATAAACGGTAAAACACCCTTTAGTGAAGCTGAAAAATTAAGATTCAACTATGACAGCAAATGGCAGATAAATACGCTTGGAGATGGTGAGAAGGATTACTTGTTTTATTTATCAAAAGGCAAGCATGAAATAAGTCTTAATGTAACATTGGGCGATTGGGCAGATGTACACAGGATTCTGAAAAACAGTGTTTTAAAGTTAAATAACGCCTACAGGAAAATTTTAATGATAACAGGTCCGGAGCCGGATATTTACCGTGATTACGCCTTTGATAGACTGATTCCGGATACACTGGATGTTTTTGATTCACAGGCACGGATTTTAGATAATATCTCCGCGGAATTTGAAAGGATTAACGGTGAAAAGGGACAGGATGTTGTTATGCTTGACAAGCTTGCCTTCCAGCTTGAGAAAATGTCGTCAAGGCCGGAGATGATTGCATCAAGCTTCAAAAATTTCAAGGAAAACGTCAGCGGCTTGGGCGAATGGATTTTAAACACCGGTGAACAGCCATTAATAATTGATTATATAATGCTTTTGTCACCGGATGAAAAGCTTCCGAAAGCGGATGCCGGATTTATTAAAAGGATGTGGCATGAGATCAAAGCTTTTGCAGCATCTTTTGTAGAGGATTACAATACAATAGGGAGCATTAATTTAGAAGCCGATAAAAAATATAGAAATGTTACCGTATGGCTTTCAGCCGGCGGAAGGGACCAGGCACAGATATTGAAAGAGCTGACCGAAAACAGCTTTACCCCATATCATAGCATTAATGCAAATGTTCAGCTCGCGCCTGCAGGTTCCCTCCTGCCTGCTGCTTTAGCAGGGATAGGTCCGGATATAGCACTTCAGATACCGGGAGGAGATGTTGTAAACTATGCGGCAAGAAATGCCATTACCGAATTATCAGGCTTTGAAAGCTATGATGATGTAGCAAAAAGGTTTTACGGCAGCGCCCTTGTTCCTTACAGGTATAACGAGGGAGTTTACGCACTTCCCGAAACACAAACCTTTATGATGATGTTTTACAGGAAGGATATTATGGAAGAGCTGGGTGTAAGCCTGCCGGATACATGGAAAGACGTATATGATATAATCCCCGTTCTTCAGAAGAAAAACCTGGAGTTTGGTTATCCAATGGGTTTTAACGGTTACATGATTAAGCTCATGCAAAATGACGGTTCTCTTTACGTAAGGGACGGCGTGCGTTCGAATCTTGATTCAGAAATTGCAATAGATGCGTTTAACCAATGGACTGAGCTGTATACCAACTATAAGCTCCAAATTACATATAATTTCATTAACCGTTTTAGAACAGGTGAAATGCCTATTGGAATTACTAATTATACGGACTATAACCAATTGACCCTGTTTGCGCCTGAAATAAAAGGATTATGGGATTTTATACCTTTACCGGGCACTATTAATGAGAACAATAATACTATTGACAGGTCGGGTCCCGGCGGCGGAGGCGGTTGTATTATGCTGGCCCAGACAGAAGATAAAGGTGCCGCATGGGAATTTATGAAATGGTGGACAGAGAAAGATACCCAGAGTGCTTACAGCAAGGAATTGGAATGTATAATGGGGGCGGCTGCCAGGAATGCTACTGCCAATATTGAAGCAATGTATGAAATACCATGGCCCCAAAGGCATTATAAAAGTCTTATGGACCAGTGGGAATGGGTTAAAGGCATACCGGAAGTTCCAGGCGGTTACTATACTACCAGGTATCTGGATTTTGCATATAGAAGAGTTGTAAATGACGGAGAACAGCCTGAAGAAACACTCCTGGATTTTGTAAGGACCATTAATGACGAGATTAATAAAAAACGTAAGGAATTTGGTTTGAGTCTGTATTAGAAGCTTTGATAGAAAAAGCTCAGGGGGTTAGCAATGAGCAGTATTACAACTACAAAAAAAAGTTTGGCTCTTTTAGACAATAAGGGTGAAGGCAGAATTAATGGAATAATCAGAGAATTGAAGAACAGCAGGGTATCATACATGTTCATTGCACCATATTTATTATTATTCTGTTTATTTACAATGCTCCCTGTTGTTATTTCCATGTTTTTCAGCTTTACCTATTTCAATATACTTGAACCTCCTAAATTTGTAGGCTTCGACAACTATATTAAGTTATTCTTATACGATGATATATTTCTTACTGCCATAAAAAACACTATAGTGTTTGCACTTGTAACAGGACCGGTAAGCTATATGCTCAGCCTCATTTTTGCATGGATAATAAATGAGCTGACTCCAAAAATAAGGGCTTTTGTCACATTGGTCTTTTATGCGCCTTCAATATCAGGAAACATTTACCTTGTGTGGACTATTATGTTTAATGGGGACAGCTATGGATATGCTAACGGGATGCTTCTGCAAATGGGTGCAATTTCAGAGCCGATTCAATGGTTTCATAATAAAGAATACATTTTGCCTCTTGTTATCATTGTGGCTCTATGGACAAGTATTGGAACAAGCTTTTTGGCTTTTATTGCCGGATTGCAAGGTGTTGACAAATCACTATATGAAGCTTCAGCAATTGACGGTGCAAAAAACAGATGGCAGGAATTATGGTATATAACACTTCCTTCCATGAAACCACAGTTAATGTTCGGGGCAGTTATGAGTATAACGGCTTCCTTCGGAGTGGGAAGCATAGTCACAAATTTGTGCGGCTTTCCGAGTACCGACTATGCCGCACATACAATAATAAACCATTTGGAGGATTATGGTGCAATCAGGTTTGAAATGGGATATGCTTCTTCAATTGCCACCATACTATTTGTAGTTATGATCTTGACAAACATTATTATTAAACGCCTATTATCAAAGATTGGTGATGCTTAAATGATGCAAAAATCAGGTAAGAGATTAAATCGTTCCTTTGGCGGAGATTTGGGTATATTTGTATTTATAGCATTAACCGGCATATTTATGGCACTGCCGGTTGTATATGCTATAAGCAATGCTTTTAAGCCATTTAACGAATTATGGCTTTTTCCTCCCAGATTTTTTGTGAGAAGGCCGACATTAAAGAATTTCAGAGATATTTTTATTATAATGTCAAATTCCTGGGTACCCTTTTCCCGGTATATTTTTAATACGTTTTTTATATCGATAGCCGGTACCGCAGGCCATGTTATTTTGTCGTCAATGTGTGCCTATGCACTTGCAAAGCACAAATTTTACGGCGCAAGATTGATTTTTAATATTATAGTGCTTTCGCTGATGTTCAATGCAACTGTTACAGCCATACCAAACTATCTTATTATTGCAAACCTGGGATGGATTGATAAATTTTGGTCATTGATTGTTCCCGCGTTTGCAGCACCTTTAGGATTGTATTTGATGAAGCAGTTTATGGAGCAAATGCTTCCTGACGCTATGCTTCAATCTGCCAGGATAGACGGTGCCAGTGAATGGAAGATGTTTTGGATAATTGTTATGCCAATTGTTAAACCTGCATGGCTGACCCTTATAATATTTTCCTTTCAAGGCTTATGGAATATAGGGAATACAGTATATATTTACAGGGAAGAAATGAAAACACTAAACTATGCACTGGGTCAAATTATTGCGGGGGGAATTGCCAGGGCCGGTGTCGGTTCGGCCATAGGTGTCCTGATGATGGTTGTTCCCGTTTTGATCTTTTTGCTTACGCAAAGCAATATAATTACGACAATGTCAACGTCAGGAATGAAGGAGTAGTATGAGGTGGGCTTATATGAATATTAAGAAACGGTTTTTATTTGCTATTGTATTATTAATTATACTTGCGGTGGGCGGCGAAGCAGGCTTAGCAGCTTCTGTCCCATATAAAACGTATACATATTCCTATTGGGGAGATACCAACCAGTCGCCAAATGTTTTCCTGCCTGAAAGAATACTTTTTGGTGAGAATATGGGTGTGGATTTTCTGTCGGAGCCTTCGGACATGTTTATAGACAAAGACAGGAATATATATATTGCGGATACCGGTAACCACCGTATTGTCGTATTCAGCAGTGATTTTGAATTGATAAGGATAATAGATGGCTTTGAAGCAGATGGTAACAGGGAAACCTTTAACGAGCCACAGGGTATTTTTGTTTCTGAAAATAACGATCTTTACATTGCAGATACAAAAAACCACAGGATAGTAAGATTGAACCAAAACGGAGAGCTTGTAGCCATAATAGGAGTACCTGAAACAGAGTTTTTGCCTGACGATTTTGTATACAATCCGACTGCGCTGGTTGTCGATAAGGCTGAAAGAATTTATGTTGTAGCTGAAAATGTTAACCTGGGAATTATTGAATTGAGAAACGACGGTCACTTTGAGGGTTTTTTAGGGGCACAAAAGGTGCAGAAGAACATGGTTGACTATATGTGGAAAAGAATATCGTCGGAAGAACAGAGAAAGAGGATAGCAAGGTTTGTACCTACCGAATTTAATAATATTACAATAGACAGCAAGGGCTTTTTGTATGTAACATCCAGTACGGTTAGTGAGTCGGAGATCAGATCAATTATCAGAGGCAGGGAAAAAAAAGATAAAATATTTCCTGTTAAACGCCTTAACATCTCCGGCGATGATATCCTAAGGCGCAACGGGTATTTTCCTCCTGTGGGGGAGATTGTTTTTGACAGGGCAACAGGGCCTTCCGTCCTTATAGATATTGATGTGACGGATAACGACAGCTATAGTGTCCTGGATATGAAAAGGAACAGGATTTTCACTTACGATTATGAAGGGAACCTGCTGTATGTCTTCGGTACGGAAGGAAATGTTGACGGTGCTTTTCTATATGCGTCTTCAATAAAGCATTCTGGTGATAACATGCTTGTACTTGATAAGAAAAAAGGTTCGATAACGGTTTTTAAAAAAACACAATACGGTAAAATCCTGGACAGTGCTTTGAAATTATACGGGGAAAGAAAATATGAGGAATCCACCGAGGCCTGGAGAGAGATACTTAAATATAACAGTAATATGGACCTTGCGTATATTTATATTGGTAAAAATCAATATAAAAATGAACAATATAATGAAGCAATGAAATTTTTTAAACTGGCAAATTATAAGGATTATTATTCAAAGGCTTATGAACAATACAGAAAAGACATTATTGCAAAAAAAATGCCGTATATATTTATTCTTATAACAATCATTATTTTATTGATACTTGCAGGTCCGGCCATAAAGAAAAAATATTTTAAAAGTGAAATAAAAGTAAAACAGGCTAAGAAGTATAAAGGCAAATTTTTTGATGAGGTTATGTATGCATTCTATTTAATTTTTCATCCTTTTGACGGCTATTGGGACTTAAAGCATGAAAAAAGAGGAAGCAAAAAAGCTGCAATTTTATTTATTGCAATAGCAATTGTACTAAACATTTCTAAAAATCTGTATTCAGGTTTTTTGATAAATGATATCAATGTAAGATATTACAATATTTCCAGAGACATACTGAGCTTTTTATTTATACTGATTCTTTGGTGCACAGCCAACTGGTGCCTTACAACATTAATGGACGGTGAAGGTACATTCCAGGATATATTTATTGCAACTGCCTATGGTATTTTTCCCTATATAATTATTGGGATTCCAATGCTTGTATACAGCAATTTTATCCTGAATGAAGAAATAATGTTTTACCAGATGATTGTGAATTTTTCCATGGTTTGGTCCGGTTTTCTCATAGTATGCGGATTAATGGTGACACATCAGTATTCCTTTGCCAAAAATTCCATTACAACAATATTCACGTTTGCCGGCATGGGTGTTTTAATTTTTGTGTCCGTTGCTGTTCTGACTTTAACCAGAAAAATGGTTACTTTTATGTCCAATATTGCAACGGAAATAATGTTTAGATTGTAATAAAGGATACAAAGAAGGGATGAATTATTAATGAAAAAAATCAAAACAATGGCAATAACGGCTGCTATAATAAGCATAATCATTTCAAATGTTTATGCGGATAAGTCCCTTGATAGTAAATATGAAGGTGAATTGACCTTTGAAAATGAGTATTTAAAGTTTCATCTGGATCCGAAAACAACGGAATTTTATATAACAAATAAAAAAACAAATACCGGATGGAATTCAAATCCTATTGATAGAAACGAGCTGAAGGTTAGTGCTGAAATAAAGAAAATAATGAGCTCCCAATTTGATATTATTTTTTACGATAATATGAATCGCGAGTTTAAAATGAATAATTGGGCGGACGCAGCGGAAAAAAACCAGTTTGAAATTAAAAAAATAGACAATGGATTTAGAATAGAGTATATACTGGGAAGGATGGAAAAGAGGAGCATTGTTCCTCAAATTATTGAGAAAAGCAGGTTTGAAGAGCTTATATTAAAGCCCCAGGAAGATGAAAGAGCATTAAGGAGATTAAAAAAGCTGTATAAGTTCTATTCGCTTTCGGAAATAAAGAGAGAGGAGGACAAAAAGAAAATATTAAAAGAATACCCTATGGCCGAACAGTATGATTTCTATGTTGCCCGTCCTATGAAGACAAGGGAAAAAAGAGACATTGGCGAATATTTAAAAACAGCCGGATACACCATAGAGGATAAAGATTACGACCACAGCATGTTTGATTTCATAGAAGAAGAAGAGGTATATGCAAGATTTACCATACCTGTTGAATATACTATTGAAAATAATGCTCTTATTGTGAGGTTTCCTGTTTCCGAGATTGAATATGACGAAGAATTTTACCTGCATAAGCTTTCCCTGCTGAATTATTTAGGAGCGGCAGATTCTTCTACGGACGGATATATAATGGTGCCGGACGGCTGCGGGTCCCTTATTTACACTAAAGATAAAAACAGGAATACTTCAAATCTGTCCTTGAAAGTTTATGGCCGTAATAACGTTATATCTACGGATTTTGAGAAGTTTATGCTGTTTAATGAAAAGGCGGGGCTTCCCGTATATGGAATGAAAAGGGATGAAGACGCTTACCTCGCAGTCATAGAAAGCAGCGATGCCCAAGCCAGTATAGATGTGAAGACAAGCCAGGGTGAAAATAAATATTTTTCCGTTTGGCCAAGCTTTACTATTACCGACAAGGATTATTACCGATATGAAGGCTTGTCGGAAAAAGACGGCGTATTCGTTTTTGAATCAGACGGGAATAAGGACGATATATTGGTAAAATATTTTTTTATACCGGAAAAAAATGCAGGATATGTGCAAATGGCGGATACATATAGGAATTATCTTATAGATAAAGGGGCGCTGCGCGCCCTTGACAGAAAAAAAGGAGCACCTTTCTATCTTGAAGTAGTAGGAGCAATTGAAAAAACGGAACCGGTATTCGGTATACCGGTAGACAGAAGAAAAAAGGTGACTTCATATTTGGAATCGATTGATATAATGGAAAGCTTGCAAGGCAGGGGTATAGGCAACATCCATTTGAAGTATTCAGGATGGATGAATGGCGGGCTTAAAAATACTGTGCCCAATAAAATAAGCTATCAAAAGGAACTTGGAGGTAAAAAGGATTTTGAAAAGCTTTTGGATTATATAAATAATAATGGCATAAGCCTTTATCCTGATGTGGATTTTTGCTATACGGAGGTAAATAGGTTTTTTGACGGCTTTACCCCGAGAAGTGACGCATCAATAGGACTTGACAAGAGGATAGCGGTCCATTGGGATATGGAAAAGGGCCTGATAAGCAATTATTCGTATCCCCAATATATCATAAGCCCGTTAAAGCTTAATCAATATATGGATAATTTTTTAAAAAATTTCAGAAAAAACAAGCTTGATACGGTTTCACTGGGAACATTGGGAGGCAATCTGAATGGGGATTATAACAATAAGAATCCTGTAAACAGGGAAAATGCAAAGAAAATGGTTGTCGAGTCATTAGGCAAGAATTTTCAGGACATGGATATTATGTTTGATGAAGGCTTTTCGTATATTCTCCCATATGCAGGACATATTTTGGATATGCCCATGTCGTCCAGCAACTATACAATTGCAGACGAAACTATTCCTTTTTATCAGATTGTTGTCCGCGGGTATATCAACTATGCGGGAAAACCATTGAACCTTGCGGAAAATTCGCTGTATGAAATTATGAAATCCCTGGAGACGGGCGCGGGATTATATTATTTGTTAAATTTTGCTGAAAATGAAATTATTAAAAATACCACCTATACATATTTATATTCTACAAATTATATCCTCTGGGCAGATGAAGCATCAAGGGCATATAAATTGTTTTCAGAAGTATTATCGGACGTATTTTTTCAGCCAATTTCAAATCATGAAAAAATAGATGACGGTGTTTACAGGACTACTTATAAAAATGGTATTAAAATAATGGTTGATTATAATAAATATACCGTTAGTGTTAATAACAGGGAAATAAAGGTTATTGATGCTTTGTATCAGGAGTGAAGGATATGTTTTTTAAAAAAAGAAAAATAGGTTTGACAGCTAAAAAAGGTTATTATGGCTACTTATTCCTGCTGCCGGTTATAATAGGGCTGGTATTTATATATGGTAGTATTATTGTTGAATCCTTTTTAATGAGCTTTTCGGAGATAAGCAATACAAAGGACGGGCTTGTCAAGGAATGGATAGGATGGGAAAACTATAACTTTGCCTTACGAGTTGATCCTGAATATGTCAGGTTTCTAATTGAATCGGTACGAAATATGGTTATGAATGTACCTATTATAATCATATTCAGCCTGTTACTGGCCAATATTCTCAAGGAGAAGTTCAGAGGAAGAACACTGGCAAGGGCAATATTTTTTATACCTGTTATCATAGCTACGGGAATTGTCCAGAAGATAGAAGCAAAGGACATGATATTCAACAGGATGATTGACCTTGAGGGTGTGGACACCGGTGAATTTGGGACAACATTTGACACAATCTGGCAGATGCTTGATATAACAAGATTATTGCTGAATGTAAATCTTGGTCCCAGGTTTATAGGATATATATTGGATGCCGTGTTTAGATTATATGAGGTTATAACAGATTCAGGCGTACAATTGCTGATTTTTTTAGGAGGATTGCAATCAATTCCTGCAGCCTTGTATGAAGCATCATATATTGAAGGGGCAACCAGCTGGGAAAACTTCTGGAAAATAACCTTTCCAATGATCAGCCCTTTAATATTGGTAAATACAATTTATACAATTATTGACCGTCTGACGGACAGTGAAAACAGGTTGATGCATGTTATTTTTAATACGGCTTTCAGGCAGGCGGAATATGGCCATGCATCTGCCATGAGCTGGCTTTATTTTGTAGCAATAAGTGTGGTTTTGGGTTTAGTAGCTTTAATTGCATCCAAGCTTGTTTTTTATCAAGAGTAGCGGAGGTTATAGATATGAAAGGTTTAGTGATTTCCAGGGATTTCAACTGGCTGAAAAAAGGAATAAAAAGTTATTTAAATCCAGTGAAGTTAAAACATTTTTTGTATGCACTCATCAGGACCATTCTCATTATGGGTATTGCATTTTTAATAATATATCCGTTTTTTTATAAATTTACAAGGGTTATCATGAGTGAAAAGGATATGCTTGATAAAACTGTGAACTATATTGCAAAGAGTCCTTCCTTATTTTTTATAAAGGAAACCATTATACGAATAGATTACTGGGAGGGTCTTAAAAATCTTTCATTACAGACAATTTCCAGCAGCCTGCTGCAGCTGATTGTTTGTACCCTGACAGGTTACGGATTTGCCAGGTTTCATTTTAAAGGCAGAAACATAATATTTGCACTGGTGATTCTAACCCTGCTGGTACCTCCCCAGGTAATTTTAATCCCATTGTTTATGAAGTTCAGATTTTTTGACATATTAGGATTGGTTACGGCAATATCAGGAAGACAGATTAATTTGATAGATACTTCATTTCCATTTTGGATTTTATCTTTAACAGGGTTAGGCTTGAAAAACGGCTTGTACATATATATAATGCGTCAGTTTTTCAGGAGCATGCCCGGGGAATTGGAGGAAGCCGCGTATGTTGACGGCTGCGGAGTGTTTAAAACATTTTTTTCCATTATGCTTCCCAATGCACGCACCATGATGCTGACAGTTTTCCTGCTGAGCTTTTGCTGGCAGTGGACAGATACGTTCTACAGCGGGCTGTTTATGAATAATAAAAATATTTTGCTCAATTATATAACAAAAGCTATTGCATATGAGAACAGTCCTGTAATAATAAGTGCCTTTTTAAATTCCGGACTGTTATTGACAATAACACCTCTTATCATAATATATATATTTGCACAAAACCTTTTCTTACAGGGAGTTGAGAGAAGTGGTATTGTTGGTTGATTAGATGGCGGCGGCAATTATCTTTTGTTTTATAAAATAACCTAAAGGGAGGGTTAAAAAGTATATTGTTAAAATTATAAAACATGGATGATATTTGCCAAAAAAAGCAATTTGTGTAGGCAGCCGTTTCAAGTAACGAAAATGCTGAAATTAGTATGCTGCATTTAAAAGTCATAGCAGCGCAAATTGCTCAAAAATAAGAAGAGGAGGTTAAATGGATGAATAATAAGTTTAAAAAAGTTATTTCATTTTTATTGGTATTTTTAATGGCTTTATCACTTTTTGCAGCATGCGGCGGTAAAGACGCAAGCGATGATGAAACAGTTAAGGATGAAGCTACTGATAACGGAAAAAGCGATTCACCGGACACCGAAGAAAAGCAGCAGGAAGGCGAAAAAGAAGATGAGGAATCAGCCGAGCGGACTCCGGAGCCTGCTGACCTGGGAGGGTATGAATATACAATAGTAACATTCTGGCCTGCAGCTTATTATCCCGAAGAAGAAGGACGCAGCGAGGGAAGCGACGAGCTGTTATACAGAATGAGGGATTTGGAAGATGCGTGGAACTTTAAAATAAAAACCGAGCTGCTTGACGGTGGCACGGCTGTGGAACGTATTACCACCGCCGTCATGGCAGGAGACAAATTTGCCGATTTTATGGATCTTCCCGGATGGTGCTTTGAAAGAGTCAGGAAAGCAGGTGTGCTGGCAGACCTTAAAGAAGTTCCCGGCTTTGACTTGAACAATCCGGTATGGGAACAGACATATATCAACATGTCAACAATAAATGGGAAAACGTATGGCTTTTCCAATGTAATTCCCGAATTGAGAAATGTTATGTTCTTTAATAAAACCATGCTTGAAAATGAAAACCAGCCGTCCCCGTATGAATTGATTGAAAGCGGGGAATGGACGTGGGAAAAATTCCGTGAAATATGCAAGGCGACTACGAAGGATACGGATGGTGACGGCATTGTCGACCAATGGGGCTTAGGAGGCAGTGGAATGTTTGACTTCGGAATTTTATTCTCCAATGATGCGAGGATTGTTAATAAAAATGCTGACGGTAAAATGGAATATGGATTAAATACACCGGAAGCAATAGAAGCCTTAAACTTTGGAAAACAGCTGGTTTTAAAAGATAAAGTAGTAGATCCGAATATTTCAAAGGGAGACTGGAAGGCATATATGGCCCAATTCATGGAAGGGAAATCGGCTTTCTGGGCATTTGATTTTTATATGTCTTCCACGCTTAACGGGGAAATGGAAGATGATTTTGGATTGATTTTGTTCCCCAAGGGCCCCAATGCCAAAGAATTAAGCTGGGCAATGAGTGATGCGCGCTTCCTTTGTATGACCGCATCTGAAAAGGACTGGGAAAAAAGCGTAAAGATAACAAATGAGATTTTAATAAAGCCTGACGACTACGAAAAAGAGTTTTATGAAAAATTGAGGGATGATAATTTCAGGGATGATGAATCTGTTGAAATTTACAGGAAATATAATGGCAAGTCCATAGCAACATATACGCTTGGCATTGATATTGGACCTATCCATGCGGCAATAATTGACAGCATCAGAAAGGAAGATGTTGAGCCTGGTTCCGCGCTGGACGCCATAGAAGAAAAGGCAAAACAGTTAATTTCCGATTATTACAGTGAATAGCGCTAAATTGATTGTTATTGCTTATGTTTTATTTTGAAAAAATAATTATGGCTGTAACGTAAAAATTCTATACAATAGCGACTTTCAGCCATAATGCAAGAATTAAAGACATTCCATACAAAAGCAGTTTGCTTATGCCGGTTTTAGCAAGGCCATATTAAAAATGCTTATTATTCATACAGCTGAATTTAGTATGTTAATAGCATTAACATAAGCAAAATGCTCATACAAGAAAGGGGATTTATATATGAGGAAAAAAACATTTAGGGTGCTTTTGATTGCATTTGCCATAATCTGCGTGACAGCTTTCTCAACACTGGCGGTATTTGCAGGGTCAAACGAGTATGAGCAGGTATACTCTATTTATAACGGTCAGACTGATATTTCCAATTGGGTATCAAATGCTGACGGCAGGCTTTCGGTAGTAAGCGTTGATAATTCAAACTGCGTTCAACATATACCTATGAATAAGGGTATATCAATAAAAAGCCAATTTTCAATCGCCAATGAATTAGACAATGAAGATATAAATAATCTATATTTGGTTGTTGAAGCAAAGGTTGATTTAGAAGCCGACGATCTGGTCAGCTTGCCATATTACGGCAGTTCAGGGCCGGGAAAGAGGTTAACTATTGAAGTTAAGGCAGGAGATGGAAAAGACACCAATAACCATCCCAAATTCTCATTTAAATGTGATAAAGCAGGCGGCGTTTATACTCCAAACTTGAAAAAAGGATGGCAGACATTTTATTTGCCGTTTAGCAGTGCAATTTCTACCGATGAAAGTGAAGCTTCTGTCCCCGCATCCATTGAAAATCTGAAAAAGGTGAAATGGTTTGGATTATATGCTGCAAACGACAGGGACGAAGGCTCGGATTTTGTAGACGGGAAGGATATAACCATATCTCTTAAAAATGTCAGCATTGCAAGGAGAAATTTAGCAAGTGCTGCCGCCAAAGCACAGAATCCTGAAACAGGTGATTCTTCAATAGTTTTGCTTCTGATTGCCGCAATAGTATCAGGGGTTGGTATATTTGTTACCAGAAAGAGATTGTCAGGAAGCAAGTCGTAATAAGAAGATTAAGTGATACTTTAAAAATAATAACATAAGCAAAATGATCATAGCTGCTGCCCGGGACTCAGCCCAAAAAGCCCTGTAGCTTTCCAGGCGGGTCCCGGGAACCTTTATGTCACTGGCAGGAAAACGGTTCAAAGATTTATTACTTTAAGAAAATTGCTCTTACTGCCTCTTGAATTGATTAACAAAATTTGATACAATTATACTTTAAAAATGGATCTATTGTACGGGGAAAACTGTCTTGAGTGACAAGGCCATTTCACTGGCATGAGCTCAGACAGTTTTTTCCAATTTATGAGTTAGGGTACTGCACCGAAGAATTCATTGATCAAGTTTTTCCCTGCAGTATTTGGCTTGTATTATCCCGTTTTTGCATTGACTTAATCAATTTGCTCACTTAAATATGTTTGACAGAATTGGGCTTTTGTGATATCTTGTTTTATGGAATTAAAACCATGAAGGTTTTTTGGAATATTTACACCATATATAATTTATTGTTAACGAATACTAAACCACGAAGGTATGCCGTAAGTAACGGCTCCATATGTGGTTTTTATTTTTTTCAATTATGGGGAGGCTAAAAAAATGAGAAAAAATTCTACCAGGGAAATGGTAATTGCAGGCTTTTTTATAACTATGGGTATTATAATTCCGGCGATACTTCATCCCTTTAACATTGGCAAAAGCTTTTTACCTATGCACGTACCTGTTATTCTTGCCGGATTTTTGCTTGGACTGCCTTATGCTGTTGCCGTAGGAGTTATCACCCCTTTGTTAAGCTCTTTTATTACAGGAATGCCGCCCATGTTTCCGGTTTTACCATTTATGGTTTTTGAGCTTGGAGTATACGCTGGGGCTGCAAACCTGTTAAGCAGAAAAATCAAACTTAATACATATCTTTCCTTGATTGTGAGTATGGTGGCAGGAAGGATTGCAGCAGGCATTGTGGTATGGGTAATGGTAGTGATTTTTGGAGCAAAGCTTCCCGGTCCGGCTGCTTTTGTAATATCTGCCGTTACTACAGGTATACCTGGAATTGCCATACAATTGGTTTTTATACCGCCAATGGTTATTCTTTTAAAAAAGCAAATATTATCTGAAATGAGGTCCGTTTAAATTGAATAACAGGGAATTTTTTAACTCTATGGCTGAAAAGTGGGATAGTACTGTAGACCATGATGAGAAAAAAATAGGATATATTGTTGACATTGCCCGTATCAAACAGGGAGACAGGACCCTTGATGTGGGTACCGGGACAGGGGTTATGGTGCCCTTTTTATATTCCCGTGCAGGTTTATCCGGAAAAATTGTTGCTGTTGACATAGCTGAGAACATGATTGAAGTGGCAAAGGGGAAATTTCGCTTTAATAATGTTGAATTTATTGCCGGGGATGTACTTGCAATAAAACTGCCGGAGAATTATTTTGACTGTATTATGTGTTATTCCATGTTTCCTCATTTTGAGGATAAAAAAGCTGCTGTTGCAAAGCTTGCCGGATATCTGAATAGGGGAGGTAAGCTTTGCATAAGCCACTCCCAGGGCAGAGAGGCCATTAATAACCTGCACAGGAATGTTTCCGGTGCTGTGAAAAACGACAGGCTGCCTTCTGCAGATATAATTAAGCAATATTATAAAGAGGCAGGCTTGAAAACTGCCGCTGTAGTTGACAATGATGAAATGTTCGTAGTGGTTGGCTGCAATGAAGCCGGTTATGTGAAATAAATTATATATGGCTTGTTTACTTTCCTACATATAGTCCTCCTTGTTCTCCAGTTCTTCTATACTGTAAGTTATGCACCTGGAAGACCTTCTGTGGTTTTTTTTATTTTCCTTGCCCTTTGTAACACTTTTTTCCTTTGGCCTGCCCTTTTTAACGGTTCGTGTGGCTTTTTTCCGGTGTGTGCATTTACTGTTTGTACATTTTTCATTTATAATCAATGAACCACATTCACAAAAAGATGCCATAAATATCCTCCTTGGATTTTCATAAAAAAAGATTAATGCAATGAATATATAATATACCACAAATCAAAGTTATTATCCATACCTTAAATTTAAGCAATTTGCTAAATTTAGGTGTTTGCAAATTATTCAAATTAATATATAATATGCTTAGAAATATGAAGGTTATAACTTATGGTTATATATAGTATTTATTGTTTATCCATTTTATAACCATATATAACGTCATAATTCTATGCAGTGTGACTTGGAAATTAGCTATTTGTGTATTTCAAGAGCCCTATTGCAAGAATTAAAGACGTTACATACTGCAATGGGAGAAAAAATGTTTAAAAAAAAGATACTTGTTATTGATGACAGTCATCTTATGGTAAGGATGATTACCGACATACTGGAAACAGCCGGGTATGATGTTGCTGCTGCTTCGAATGGTTTGGAAGGTATTGAGCTTGTCAGGACAGAAAAACCTGATTTGGTTCTTCTTGATGTTGTTATGCCTGGAATGGATGGATTTGAAGTGTGCAAGCAGCTGAGGGCCGACGACAGCAACAATCTCATGCCCATAATAATTCTTACCACTCAAAAAAATGACGATAACAAGCTTTTAGGATTGGAACTGGGTGCAGATGATTACATTACCAAACCGTTTAACCATAGGGAGCTTTTAAGCAGGGTGAAAAACACACTTAGAAGAATTGGCAAAAACAGGTGGGCCAATCCGCTTACAGGGCTTCAGGGAAATAATGAAATCCAGGCGGAAGTTACTCTCAGGATAGCAAGAAAGAAGCAGTTTGCAGTATTATATCTTGATATGGACAATTTTAAAGCTTATAATGATGTATATGGGTTTGCAATGGGAGACACCGCTATTACCATGACAGCAGATATAATATCCGACAATGTCAGGCAATATGGCTGTGATGATGATTTTATAGGCCATATTGGCGGTGACGATTTTGTTATTGTAACAATGCCTAAATATGCACATGAAATTGGAAATGGTATAATTAAGAATTTTGACAAAAAAGTCAAGACTCTTTACAGGGAGGGAGACAGGAAAAAAGGTTATATTGAAACCAGAGACCGGCAAGGGAATAAAATAAAATACCCGATAATGTCGTTATCCGTTGCAATAGTATCAAATGAAAAAAAGCAGTTGAAAAGTGTTCTTGAGGTCTCAGAGCTGGCCGCGGAGCTTAAGAAAAAAGCAAAGTCCGCAAAGGGAAGCGTATGTATAGAAGACAAAAGAACTCAATAAAGCTAATAAAAAAAATGCAATTGATAGAGTACTATTGAAAGGAGAAGTTGTTTTGAAATATTTTATAAAAAAATCATTAAAGCTGCTGATTGATTATTTAATAGCACTTGTTATATTTGGGGTTTTCCTCTATCCGGTAATAAGCCTGGCGGGGGAAAAATTTTCATTTTGGCTGCCTGTTTACTCATTTATTATATTTTTAATATTGACCTTGATAGTTTATTCAGATTTTAAAACATTGGCTCTTACCGAAAAAAAACCACAGTACAATTTAAATCCATATCCATATAAAGGGCTATTGATGGGAATCACAGGTTTTATACCAATATTCCTTATATCAATTGTATACCTTTTGCTTTCATTTAACGATGATACGGTTGAAAGGCTCAAGGAAATAGTATATAAAGCATTTCTTGGACCTGTGTATTTCATAATAAGGTGGGGGGGAGAAACATCCCTTTCATATATTGGGGCACTTTTAGCATTACCTTTGATTGCTATGCTGGGCTATATGGCGGGCTATTATAATTTTAAGCTTAAAAAGGATAAAAAGGAAAAGCTTTCAAAGGTTGAAAAAGCCTACGAGCTGTCTCCTTGGAATCCCTCGGCCAAAAATACTACGGTCAAAAAGAAGAAAAAAAAGAAGCGAAGGGTATAGATAATGGACAAGCTAAAAATAATAATCAACAGTTATAATAATGTTTTAAAAGAAAGCTATGAAAATTATTTCGGCGATGAAAAAGAACTTGATGAAAACTGGGAGAAAGAGTTTGAAGCCATATTGGAGGATAATATAGAAAAATGGGAGGCCGCACCTGTCAAAGAATTAGGTAATATTAGTGCAGGCTGTTTTTTTGGTGCTGTAAATGACTTTGGGCTGATTACCCGCTACTTTATTGAAGCCGCACATTTAAGTGACGAAGGTCTGCCGCCCTCGCTGACAGGCTGTCTTTTATCATTCGGCAAAAAAGCAAAAGCTTTTCTCACAGGGCTTTTAACGGACAATTGTATGAGCAGTGATGAAAATCATGAGGTTTTACTGGCAATCAGGACCCTTGGAAAGTTTAACTGTGCACATTGTCTCAACTGCCTTACAGATGCGCTGAAAAAAACCTGCAACATCCAAATAAAAGAGGAAATTAAAGATGCTCTTGTTGATATGGGAAAGGCTTGTATGGATTATCTGATTAAGTATCTTATGGAGGCCGACACTATAGATGATGATGAAGAATACATCCTTGTAGCAGTTTCCGAGATAGGCAGGGACAATAAAAATGATAATGCCTACAGTGCGCTGAAAGATTCATTCAAGAGGATGGAAAACAAGATTATTGGAGCCATATGCCTTGGGACTTATGGAGACGGCAGGGCAATACCTGTCCTTAGGGGATACATGGAAAAAAATGTGGATTCTATGGACAGGGAAACCTTTTATGAAATCAAATGCCAGGTGCAAAGGCTTGGCGGTAAAACGGATGATATAATTTTTCAATAGATTTAAAGAATGTTCCTCTAAAAAAAGAATATGTCCAACCTGTCTTTGAATATGCTTATTATGTAAGCAATTTGCGCTTTAATCAGCAGGGTATATACTAAATTTAGTGTGCTCTGCTCAAAGATTTCATAACATATGCAAAATGCTCTATGTACAGTATTTTTAAAAAGGCGGGATGATATGCTGGTAATTATCAGAAAAAACAATATAGCATTTGTCGGACTTATATTTCTTCTTCTAGTAACGGTATACAGCCTGAATATAAATGCGGATGTGGGTACTGAGCCTGTTTTGAAGCAGCAGGATACGAAAACGGTAATTATTGATGCGGGCCACGGGGGAGAAGACCCGGGAGTTGTCAGCAGCTATTCTTCAAACAAGGAAAAGGACATTACACTAAAAATAGCATTAAAGCTAAGAGAGCTGCTTGAGGATGATAATTATAGAGTAATTCTTACAAGAAGTGAAGATATGCTTGATTATACGCCCGGAACAACCCGGATATATGAAAAACGCAAGCAGGACCTGTTAAAGAGAAAAAAGATAATGGATGAAGCTGGAGCGGATATAGTTGTAAGTATTCATTTAAATGGATTTGGCCAGACCCAATATCATGGGGCCCAGGTGTTTTATCCTCCCAATTCCGATGAGAGTAAAAAACTTGCGGTTGAGCTGCAGAAAAGCTTGAGGGATATGGTTGATCCCCAGAATAAAAGGTCTGCCCTGGTAAAAAAAGAAAAGATAATTATCCTAAAGGATTTAAAGACAACGACAGCCCTGGTAGAATGCGGATTCCTTTCCAACAGGGAAGAGGATAGGAAGCTGGGAGAAAAAGAATACCAGGCAAAGCTGGCCGGGGCAATTAAGCATGGTATAGATAAATATTTTGAATAAAAATGGAAAATTAAAAGCCCTGTATAAAACATGCCTTAAGTTATGGAGAATGGGATATAATTATGAATATTTTGTCGTAATTATATCCTTTTTTCACAAAAATTCCACACTTTTGTAATATATATTTTACAAGCTTATCCTTGAATATTAATTCAATAATGCTATAATGGATTTTAACCGACCGACCGGTAGGTCGGAAACTAGATGAATGGAGTGAACTACTTGTTATCACAATTTAGTGTTAAAAAACCATATACAGTTATTGTTGCTGTAATAATTGTCATTATGCTGGGAGTGGTTTCCGTTATGAATATGTCTGCGGACCTGCTGCCCAGTATGAACCTGCCCTATGCCATAGTATCCACAACATACATTGGCGCCAGCCCGGACGAAGTTGAATTGATTGTAACAAAGCCTATTGAGCAATCTATGTCATCAATCAGTAATATCAAAAGTGTAAGTTCGGTTTCAAATGAAAACATGTCCGTTGTTATACTTGAATTTACACAAACGGCTAATATGGATTCCGCTGTAATAGAAATGAGGGAAAGCCTTGACTTGATCAGCGCTTATATGCCCGACGGTGTCGGTTCTCCCATGATTATCAAGCTGAATCCTGATATGATGCCCGTAATGGTTCTTTCTGCGGCAGTGGAAGGGCAAAAGATTAATGAGTCGTCCAAATTTTTGGAAAACAGTATAATACCTGAACTGGAAAGTGTTGAAGGTATAGCTTCGGTCTCTCCTACAGGCTTGATTGAAAGTGATATCCATGTAATACTGCGGGAAACAAAAATTGAAGAGGTAAACAAAAAGATTATGAGGGCTATGGCAGCAAGCGCAGGCCCTATACCCGGACAAGCTTCCCAGGGCGCTGCGGCTGAAGGGGAACGGGAAGCTCCCGGTGAAGCGCAGCTCCAAAATGAAGCCATGCAGGCTGATGCTTCTCAAAATCCTGGGGTGAAGATTACCAGGGAAATGGTGGCAGGAATATTGAAAGGCCAGAATTTCAGCATGCCGGCAGGTTATATCACAGAAGAGGGTATTGATTATCTGGTCAGGACAGGTGATGAAATCAAAGATGTGGAAGAGCTTGGGCAATTGGCTGTAATGGCCCTTCCCATACCGGGTATGGAACCTGTTTTGCTGGGTGATGTTGCAGAAATAGTTGAAATAGACAATTCTGGAGAGATGTATTCCAAGGTAAATGGCAATGATGCCGTAATTCTGGTAATACAAAAACAGACGGAATATGCTACTTCCGATGTTGCAAAAAGTGTCCATGCCAAAATGGACGAAGTAATGCGGGAAAATGATGGTGTAAAGCTTGTTTCCCTGATGGACCAGGGTGAATATATTGATATTGTGGTAAATTCCATTACAATGAATCTTTTGTACGGCGGCGTCCTGGCAATATTGATCCTGCTTATTTTCTTAAGGGATATAAAGCCGACAATCGTTATAGGCTTTGCAATACCTATAAGCCTCATTACCGCTTTTGTCATGATGTATTTCAGCAGGATAACATTGAATATAATATCAATGGGCGGCCTTGCCCTGGGGGTAGGAATGCTTGTGGATAATTCAATAGTTGTTATTGAAAACATATACCGTATGAGAAATGAGGGCAAGAGTGTGAAAGAAGCCGCCATACAGGGTGCAAGACAGGTTTCAGGCGCAATTACCGCATCAACCCTTACTACTATTTCAGTATTTTTACCCATAGTTTTCACAAAGGGAATAACAAGGCAAATATTTACCGATATGGGTTTGACCATAGCGTATTCACTCATTGCCAGCCTTTTAATTGCCCTTACCCTGGTGCCGATGATAGCCTCCAGGATAATGGTCAGGACCACCCAAAAGGAACACAGGATTCTGGATTCCATAAAAAGCTCCTACTCCAGGCTGCTTGTTTTTTCCTTAAAGCATAAATGGATTGTTGCTGTACTTGTTATTGTATTGCTGGCAGCCAGTCTTGCCGGAGCATTAAATATGGGAACGGAAATGATTCCCTCCTCAGATACAAACCAGCTGTCTGTAAATGTTACCATGCCTAAGGGTACACTGTTTGATGAAACTGCTAAGGCTGCCGACAAGGTTAGTGAAACAATATTGGGTATTGAAGATATTGAAACGGTGGGAGCATCAATTTCATCCGGCGGCATGATGGGAATGGGCATGATGGGAGGAGGCTCCGGTGCCGATTCGGTATCCATGTATGTACTTCTTAAGGATGATAAGGTAAAGTCTTCCCGTGAAATAGCCCAAATGATCAGAAATATGACGGAAGAATTTGATTTCGAAGTAAGTGTCAGCGAGCAGGGCGGTATGGATATGTCTTTCATGAGCGGCGGAGACGTATCAATAGATATAAAGGGAAGGGATTTTGACACACTGGAAAGCATTTCTAAGGATGTGGCGGCTATTGTAGCAGGAGTCGAAGGTACAATAGATGTCTCAGACGGCTTAGAAGAAACCTCTCCTGAAATAAGAATAGTTGTTGATAAAAATAAGAGTATAGCTAACGGTTTGACGGTGGCCCAGGTGTTTATGGAGGTTAATAAGGTACTGAAGACCGGTAGTGCGGCTACCTCAATTTCGGCAGGTTCAAAAGATTACGACGTTTTTGTAAGGGATGAAGGGGATAAGAGAAGGCTAACCAGGGCAGAAATGGAAGAATTAACTATATTGTCGCCCCAGGGAAGAGAGACAGCTTTGAAGGATGTGGCACAAATAAAAGAAGCCGAGGGTTTTTCTTCAATAAGAAGGAGCGGCCAGCAAAGATACCTTACCGTTACCGCCAGTCTTGCCGACGGATATAATGTAGGCAAGGTCAACAGCCTGATAAAGGACAAGCTTTCCGAATATGAGGTTCCTGAAGGGTATTCAGTAGAAGTCGGCGGAGAAGACGAAATGATAATGGACTCATTCAGGGACCTGTTCCTGATGCTGGGTATGGCAATTGCATTTATCTATTTGATAATGGTTGCACAATTCCAGTCTTTGAAATCACCGTTTATAGTTATGTTTACAATACCCCTTGCCTTTACGGGAGGATTCTTTGCACTGATGATTGTCGGCAAACCACTTAGTATAGTCGCTTTTATAGGGCTTATCATATTGTCGGGTGTAGTAGTTAACAACGGCATAGTGTTTGTCGACTATGTGAACAAATTAAGGGAATCGGGAATGAACAAGAAAGATGCCATCATAAAAGCAGGAAATCATCGTTTAAGGCCTATAGTAATGACCGCACTAACTACAATTATTGCCTTATCAACCATGTCGGCAGGTGTAGGGATGGGGACGGAAATGGTTCAGCCAATGGCGATAACAGCTATCGGAGGGCTTATATATGCTACGCTCCTTACACTTATATTCATACCGGTTATGTATGATGCATTTAACAGAAAGGCCATATAATATATAAATGGAGTGTAATATTTATGGGAACAGATAAGAAAATACTTCTCTATGAGGCTGCTTTGGGCCTCATAGAGGAAAAGCGCGACATGAGCAATATAAAGGTGGCCGATATTGCAAAAGCGGCCGATATAGGCAAGGGGACCGTATATGAATATTTTAAAAGCAAGGAGCAGCTCCTGGCCGAGTCCATAATATATTTTCTTAAAAAATGCATAAAAACCTTTGAGGAAAGCATAAATTCAGGAGGAGGCTTTAAGGTAATCTATATGGCTGCTTTAAAAAATATCAGTTCAACCATGACCGCCAGCAGGACATTTTCTCAATATATTACCTTTAATGAGTGTAATTTTTCCATAAAAAAAACTATGCAGTCATTGATAGAAGAACATTTTGAAAACATGAGAAGAGCATATGTGGAAAAATTTGAAAAAATAATAGATATTGGTGTAAAAGAAGGGGTATTGAAAAAAAAGCCCGATAAATTCAGCTGGCTTATTGCATTTGGCAATTCCATAATGTGCATTGTAGCCTTTAAACATGGATTTGAAGAATTTGTTGATATGACGGAGGAAGAAATGATGGAGAGGTCTTATAATATGTTTGTTAAAGTGCTGACATAAAAAATGGGGAAGCCCAAAAAAGCCCTGAATCATTGACAATAAAATAACAAAGGTGATATAATTAGCATTGAAGTTATTTCCAGTTCTGTGTATGATACAGGTTGTGTTGTTTATTGATTCAAACGGATTGTAAATTTAGGAGGGGACTATGGATAGGAAAAAGGTTTCAATGGCAGTTGTAAAAAGGTTACCTAGATATTACAGATATCTTTCCGATCTTCTTAAGCTGGACACAATCAGGATTTCTTCCAGGGAATTAAGTGAGAGGATGGGTATTACGGCATCCCAAATCAGGCAGGATCTTAATTGCTTTGGGGGTTTTGGCCAGCAGGGTTATGGATATAATGTGGAGCTTCTTTACAAGGAGATAGGCAAAATACTTGGACTTGAAAACAATTATAAAACCGTGATAATAGGCGCGGGGAATATGGGAAGGGCACTTGCCAACTATGAGAATTTTGAAAGAAGAGGGTATAGGCTTGCGGCAATTTTTGACGTTAATACGGAGCTTATAGGCAAGAAAATTAATAATATAGAAATAAGGCACTTTGATACCATAGAAGAATATCTTAAATTAAATCATATTGACATAGCCATGATAACCGTTCCTTTTGAAAAAACCCCGGAAGTGGCCGATAGAGTAGCGAGGGCAGGAATCAAGGGATTGTGGAATTTTTCCCCCATGGATTTAAAGCTGCCTTACAACGTGGTCATAGAAAATGTACACCTAAGTGACGGGCTGATGGTGCTTGGGTACAGACTCAACGAGATACTGTAACTATATAAATCTTTATGTTTTTGCATAGACATTGTAGCCTTCATTCTGAAGCAGCAGTAATGCATCTTCCATGCTTTTATAGTTGGGCAGGGTTATCTCAAGACAGCCGTTTTCGAATTCCCTGCTGTTTGTTACGCATATATTCTTTATGTTTATACTATTGTCACCCAGCATGGTTGCTATTTTGCCTATAATACCCGGCCTGTCTACAATGTCGGCCTTTATTACATACACAGGCTCAATTAAACCCTTTATATCATCCCTGAAACTGTCCCTGAAATCCCTGGATTCCTTGAAAAAATTCCTTATGGGACCGGACTGGTTGTCCTTTATTTGATGGGAAATATTATCAAGCACTCTAATGTAATCCTCAACCAGGGCCAGCACCTGCTCTTTGTTGCTCATAATAATATTTTCCCACATTACCGGGTTTGAAGAGGCGATCCTGGTTATATCCCTGAAACCACCTGCCGCAAGAAGCTGCATTTTTCCCTGCCTGTCAGAATCCATTACGAGCTTTACAAGAGCAGAAGCTATAATATGAGGGACATGGCTTATTGCAGCAGTGATGCGGTCGTGCTCTGCCGCACCAAGCTCAACAGGTATGGCACCCAATGATTTTATCAATCCTGTCATCAGCTTAATTTTTTCCATTCCGGCTGATTTTGACGGAGTCAGCGCATAATATGCATTTTCAAACATATGGGAATAACTTGATGCATAGCCTTCTTTTTCAGAGCCTGCCATTGGATGTCCGCCGATAAAGCACAAATCCCTGTCCAGTGAATTGACATGGGCTAATATTTTTGCCTTTGTACTTGCCACATCGGTAATTATGCACTGGGGCCCGACCTTGTCTTTGAGCAGGTCTATATACTCAATTGCAGCTTCTACAGGGGTACAGATGAATATAATGTCGGAATCATATACCCGGCTGCCGGGTGAAGCCATGCCTGTTGTTATTGTGTTTTCTTTTAAAGCCATTTTAAGAGCATTAACATTTGTATCCAGCCCAATAATCTCACGCACTTTTGTACGCTCCCTCAAAGCTTTGGCTATGGAACCCCCGATAAGTCCCAAACCTGCAATGGAAACACTATTAAGCTCCATATTCAAACTCACGGCCGATGATACCACAAAGCTGTGATATTTTTTCACAGAGGCTGTCAAAAGCCTGTGGTGTTAACTGTTGTGCCGCATCTGACATTGCGTGCATGGGATCGGGATGCACTTCAACAATTAAACCGTCTGACCCGGCGGCTATTGCAGCCATTGAAAGGGGAAAGACATATTGGGACTTCCCTGCAGCGTGGCTTGGGTCCACCAGTATGGGAAGATGGCTTGCATTTTTAATCACGGGCACAGAACTTAAATCAAGTGTATTCCTGGTTGCAGTTTCAAATGTCCGGATGCCTCTTTCACAAAGTACAACATTATAGTTGCCTTCACTCATTATATATTCCGCAGCGGTTAACCATTCATTAATTGTTGTGGATAGTCCTCTTTTGTATAATACAGGCTTTTTTGACTGCCCGATAGACTTTAAGAGTTGAAAATTCTGTGCATTTCTGGCTCCGACCTGGAACATATCCACATAATCGTTTGCAATTTCAACTGTTTTTTCACTTGTTACTTCACTTATTATTAAAAGACCTGTTTCTTCCCTGGCTTCCTTAAGAAGCTTCAGTCCCTCTTCTTCCAGGCCCTGGAATGAATAGGGCGAAGTCCTGGGCTTAAAGGCTCCTCCCCTTAAAAATTTTGCTCCCGACTTTTTAACGGCCCTGGCTGCCTTTAAGATCTGTTCCCTGTTTTCAACTGCACAGGGTCCGGCCATTAATACCAGTTCTTTTCCGCCTATTTCTACTCCTCCCACATTTATCACACTGGATTCGGGCCTGAAAGTCCTGCTGGTGAGTTTATATGATTCAACTATTGGCACAAGCTTTTCAACCCCGTCCATAAGTTCAAGGGGTACATTCTCCAATACCCTATCATCTCCTATTGCACCTATGATAGTACGTTGTGAACCTTTTGATATGTGTACACCCAGACCGAGATTTTCCAGCGCCTTTGAAACTTCACCAATATTCCTGTCGGTGGAGCCGGGCTTCATGACGATAACCATAAATATCCTTCCTTTCTACCTGCCCTGTTATATAAGCCATATCTCATTTTTCCCCGAAAAAGCCTTATTAACAAGGGTTGCATTTTGCGGCAGCCTATAATTGTCAAGTAATTAATACCACCCATACTACCCATTCTACAATATTGCTTATTTTAATTTACAATTACCGTAAAGGAAAGTCAAGTGAAAAGGGAATTTTTTAAAATTATATGTTCAATTTCCACATATTTGTGTTATAATATTAACTGTTGCTTTGAAGGATTATACCAAAATTATATGAATTATTATCCTTTTTTTAGGTATCATAATTATATGTTGTTTAGTGCAAGGATTAAAAGTTATGAATATTGTTCTCATAACTTGTTAATAATGAAAAAATCTGAAAACCAAAGTTACTAAAACTGCACCAGTTTTCAGTTAACTTAAAGCTAAGGGGGAATATGCAATATGAAAGATTATACAACCGAAAGAATACGTAATGTGTGCCTGCTGGCCCATGGCGGAGCAGGCAAGACGACACTTACCGAAGCAATGCTGTTTAATACGGGAGTATTGGACAGGTTGGGAAAGGTATTGGACGGTACAACTACTACCGATTACGATCCGGAAGAAACAAAGAGGAACATTTCCATAAATACCTCACTTGCACCCTGTGAATGGAAGAATTTCAAAATAAATGTAATCGATACTCCCGGGTATTTTGACTTTGTTGGAGAAGTAAAACAGGGGATAAGAGTAGCCGAGGGAGCAGTTATTGTCCTCCCGGCCAAAAATGGTGTAGAAGTGGGAACCGAAAAATCCTGGGCTTATGCAAAGGAGCAGGGAATACCTGTTTTTTTCTTTATAAGTAAGCTTGATGAAGAAAATGCCAATTTTTTTGAGAGCCTTGGTCAGCTTAAAGCAAAATTCGGAAGGGGAGTAACTGCTTTTCAAATACCTATATATGAGGGGAAAGAGTACATAGGGTATGTGGATGTCCTAAATGAAAAAGCCTACAGGTTTGACGGGAATAAATTAGCAGATACCGGCATACCGGATGAGCTTGCAGATAGAATTTTTGAAATCCATGAGGAGTTCAAAGAACAGATTGCGGAATCTGACGAGGAATTAATGGAAAAGTTTTTTGGTGGAGAGGAATTTACCAAAAAGGATATTCAAAAGGGAATGAAGCTTGGTATGGCCGACGGCTCCATAGTTCCTGTCTACTGCGGCGCGGCTCTTAATAACAAGGGTATTGGAGCTTTTATGGATGCTATAACGGAATTCATGCCTGCACCTGGCGGCAAGGGACCTGTTAAAGCGGTAAAAGCCGGAAATAATGAAGAAGTTGAACTTAACGTATCCACGGATGAGAAGCTGTCCGCACTGGTATTTAAAACTATTGCCGATCCTTTTGTGGGGAGGATTTCCCTCTTTAAGGTTTATTCAGGTGCTTTAAGCGGGGATTCAATGGTCTATAACAGTACCAGCGGCAAAGCCGAAAAAGTTTCCCAGGTATTTTCGATGAGAGGGAAAAAGCAGGTGAATGTTGACAAGATAACCGCCGGTGATATTGGAGCCGTAGCAAAACTGTCAAGCACCAGCACGAATGATACACTTTGCAGTGAATCAAATCCGGTTGTTTTGAAGAAAATTGAATTTCCCCAGCCCTCCCTGTCACTTGCTATCGAACCAAAGGCAAAGGGTGATGAAGAAAAGATAAGCTCAGGCCTTCAAAAACTCCAGGATGAAGATGCTACCTTTAAGGTTGAGATCAATACTGAAACCCATCAAACTCTGGTTTCAGGTATAGGTGAACAGCACCTGGACGTGATAGTCAGCAAGCTTAAATCAAAGTTCGGTATTTCCGTTGACCTTAAAGATCCAAAGATTCCTTATAGAGAAACAATAAAGAAGAAGGTAAAGGTTGAAGGAAAACACAAAAAGCAATCAGGAGGACATGGTCAATATGGACATGTTTGGATAGAATTTGAACCCGGTGGAGAAACCGACCTTGTTTTTGACGAAAAGATATTTGGAGGCTCAGTGCCTAAACAGTATTTTCCTGCAGTTGAAAAGGGACTGCGTGAAAGCATACTGCATGGCGTGCTTGCAGGCTATCCTGTAGTTAACCTTAAGGCTACGCTGGTTGACGGCACATTCCATCCTGTGGACTCTTCCGAAATGGCATTTAAAGTAGCTGCGGGTCTGGCTTATAAGAAAGGACTCGTGGAGGCAACGCCTGTATTGCTTGAACCAATATCCCTTGTTGAGGTTTACGTTCCGGACAATTACATGGGAGACATAATTGGAGATATCAACAAAAGAAGGGGAAGGATTATGGGTATGAATCCCCAGGATGGCGGAGTGCAGCAGGTAGTTGCGGAAGTTCCGGCTGCCGAAATGTTCAAATATGCCACCGACTTAAGGTCAATGACCCAGGGCAGGGGGTACTTCAAGGAAACATTTGCAAGGTATGAAGAAGCTCCTTTATCTGTAAGTGAAAAAGTCATTGCTGACTCAAAAAGGGAAGACTGATATAAATTGCTAAAATAAAACTGCCCGGTGCCCACCGGGCAGTTTTATTTTAGTTATGAAGGAACTTTTTTGTGCCATAATGTGTCTGATAGTATTAAAGAGAGACTTTAAAGGGGGAATAGAAATGAATAATAAAAGACGTATTGCAGGCGTATTGGCCCTGGTATTTGTTGTGCTTGTTTTTGCGGGCTGCAGCGGCAAAAGAACGAGGGATACATCAGCAGAATCAGTGCAGGACGGCTATGAAGGGGATACTGCTGAGGAGACTGCTGCCGAAAACCAGATGGACAGGGAGGATGATTCACAGTCTCTAAATGCAGACAGAGGCGGTAATGCCATTTTAAAAAATACGGGTTCTTTTGAAGCCTATAATTCCATACTTGCAAAAAGAAAGGTAATATTTAATGGCAATGTTACCGTTGAGGTTGAAGATTTTGATGAGACTTATGGGAAAATAAACAGTTTTATAAGCGGCATAGGCTTTTTGCAGTCATCACAGGTAACAAAAGATAAGGTTGAAAGAAAGGACAAGATTTATACCGTCAAGCGCGGTGTAATAGTCATAAGGGTGGCAAGAGAAAAGTTTCATGAAGTTTTCTCCAATGTCAAGTCATTGGGTGATGTTATTGAGGAAACCACCGGAACCCAGGATGTAACCAGCCAGTATTTTGATATTGAGTCCAGGCTTAAAATATTAAGGATTGAGGAAGAACGGCTTTTAGATTACCTGGAGAAAATTACTGATCCTGAAACAATATTCAAATATGAAAAAAGATTGACCCAGATAAGGCAGGAAATAGAAAGCTACACAGGTACGTTGAGAAAATGGGATGACCTTGTTGACCTGTCTACAATAACAATCAACTTAAGGGAAAAAGAACCTGAATATGTAAAAGATATTGAAGACGGCAAACCATATGGACAAAGGCTTGCGGACGCTTTTAAATCAAGTCTTGAAGGGGTTGTGAATTTTGTTGGCGATTTTATAGCGGTAATTGCCCAGGCAATCCCCGTACTCGTGCTTCTGGCGATATTTGGGTCTGCAGTTTATTTTCCCGTAAATGCAGTTTTAAAAAGACATAAAAAGAAAAAAAATGAAATTCAAAAATAGTATACATCATACTCTGTTTGTAAAAAATAATATTATTAATAAAAAAACGGAGTGTTGTATATGGCAAATATTGATGGGAAAAAAAATATAAAAGACGAGAGAATTGAGGATACTACATTATATGGGGAATTTATCGCTTCCTTTGACCAGTGGATAACCCTTGATAAGCAAAGGGAGCGTGTTGATTTTCTGGAAAAAGCTACTTCCGGCAGTACTTCAAAAACTACCCCAAAAAATTTAAAGTAAGTGAAAACAAAAGACGGTTACAGGACTGAATGAAATCTCCCTTAAGCCGCAGCCTTCAATGCTGTATGAACATCATAATTCTAAGCATCATGACGTTTCATATAGAATGCCCAAAAAGAAGTTTTTCTTGCCACAGGGGGGATATTAGCTTATAATATAATTATAAAAGTCAAAGAAAGTCAAAATCAATAGACGTATTGGCAGGTGGTATATATGGCAAGACTTAGTGATATTATAGAAGACTTTTTAAAAGAGTTGATGGATGAGACAAACGGTGCAATTGAAATACAGCGAAATGAGCTTGCCAATCATTTCAATTGTGTTCCGTCACAAATAAATTATGTAATAGATACAAGGTTTACAAGTGAGCGAGGCTATTTTGTGGAAAGCAGAAGAGGCGGAGGCGGCCATATAAAGATAAAGAGAATTAATCTTACAAGGCCTTCAAGCTACCTTATGCATGCCGTAAATTCTATTGGGGATGCCATAAGCCAGCAGTCGGCAGAAGCATTTGTCAATAATTTTTTGGATTATGATATGGTAAATGAAAATGAGGCATTGCTGATGAAAGCCGCAGTTAGTGACAAGGCGTTAGGATTGATTGAAAGGTTTCAAAGGGACCGTTTAAGGTCGAGGCTTTTAAAGAATATGTTAATGACATTGATTGTAAGATGAATATAATATATAAACAGCGTTTTTATAAAGACTGCTAATAAAAGGAGGTAAGATTTCATGCTTTGTCAAAATTGTCAAAAAAAAGCTGCAAAAGTTCATTTTACACATATAGTAAATGATAATAAAGTAGAAGTGTTTCTTTGCGACGACTGTGCCCGGGAAAAAAGCAAAATTAACATTAATATGCCCATGGATTTGAGCACTTTTATTACAAGTTTTATGGGTTTTAACAATGAAACGGTAAATACGGAAAGGCATAGCGGCGATTTTGTATGCCAGGTGTGCAGATTGGGCTACAGTGATTTTAAAAAAACAGGCAAAGTGGGCTGCAGTAATTGCTATGAGGCTTTTAAGGAAAAGCTGGGACCTGTTTTAAAAAGAATACACGGAAGCGATACCCATACGGGAAAAATACCTGCAAAATTATCAAGCGGGATAAAGCTAAGCAGGGAAATAAAAGAGTTAAAAAATGACTTGAATAAAGCCGTACGGGATGAAGAATACGAAAAGGCGGCTGAAATAAGGGACAGGATCAAAATATTGCAATCTGCAGGTGAAGGTGGGTAGAAAGGGGAGTATGGCATGGATGGCTGGTATGTTGAAAAAGGACCTGAGTCAGATGTAGTAGTCAGCAGCAGGGTAAGGCTTGCAAGGAATATAAATAACTATTCATTCCCCGACAGGCTTGATTCCCAAAAAGCCCGGGAGGTTGTCGATAATATAAAAAAAATAGTATTGGAAAGTGAAGAGTGTAAAAGCTATGGCTTTAAATTCTATGATATGCACAAGCTTTCTTCTCTTGACAAAAATATTCTGGTTGAAAAACATTTAATCAGTCCTGATTTTGCAATCAAGCAGAATGTAAGCGGTGCTCTAATAAGCAGCAGCGAGCAAATCAGCTTAATGATTAATGAAGAAGACCATTTAAGGATCCAATGCCTTTTTCCGGGGATGCAGCTGGAAAATGCCAGCAGCCTTTGCAACAGGATGGATGATTTGCTTGAAAGCGAATTGGACTATGCATACAGTGTCGGCTATGGATATTTGACATGCTGTCCTACAAATATAGGAACCGGAATAAGAGCTTCCGTTATGCTGCATCTTCCGGCCCTGGTTATGACAGGCTATGTAAGGAAGGTGCTGGAAGCCTGCGGCAAAATTGGAATTGCGGTCAGAGGGATATATGGAGAAAATTCGGAAGCTGCCGGTAATCTGTTTCAAATATCAAACCAGGTTACTTTAGGACAGGATGAAAATGAAATCATATCGGGATTAAAGAATGTTGTTTCCCAGATTACCGAAAGGGAAAGGACCTTGAGAAGGGAGCTCTACATGAAGGAGCCCTATAGATTTGAGGATAATATATACAGGGCCTTAGGCATTTTGAAAAATGCAAGGATTATCTCGGCGGATGAGAGCTTAAAATTATTTTCGAGAGTAAGAATGGGTGTAGATATGGGAATACTTAAAAATGTTGACTCACAGGTTTTGAATGAATTGATTCTGCTGGTGCAGCCCGCATGCTTGCAAAAACAGGTAGACGAAGAGCTAAAGCAAGGAGACAGGGACAGGGTAAGAGCAGATATGATAAGGAAAAAACTGCGTTTTGATGATTGACGCTGCTGCGGCACAGTAATATAAACCTGCAATATAACGCAAATTGAGTTGTACCAGTTAAAAAAAATAACAAAAGCAATTAGTTCAATGAGCAGAAAGGGATGAATAGAACATGTATGGACGTTTTACGGAAAAAGCTGAGAAGGCCATAGCTAATTCACAGGAAAGTGCAATGCAGCTCGGACATAATTATGTAGGTACGGAGCATTTGCTGCTTGGGCTTATTAAAGAAGGAACAGGAGTTGCTGCACATGTTCTTAAAGGTGAAGGAATTACAGAGGATAAGGTGGTAAAGGAAATAGTGGACCTGGTAGGCAAAGGGGAAAGTGTTGGACAACAGCCTCTCGGTTTTACACCAAGGACTAAAAGGGTATTGGAATTAAGCTTTAAGGAAGCAAGAGGCATGGGCCATAATTATATAGGCACGGAACACCTGCTGCTTGGAATAATCAGGGAGGGTGAAAGTGTTGCGGTAAGGATAATGATGGATCTGGAAGTGGACCCCCAGAAGATGGCGGGAGAAGTAGCAAAAATGCTCAAGGAAGATGTGCCGGGATCTTCCGGCACTGCTAAAAAAAATGATAATTATGGAGGTACGCCCACACTTAATCAATTTGGCAGGGACCTTACCGAAATGGCGAGAGAAGACAAGTTTGATCCAATAATTGGAAGGGACAAGGAAATTGAAAGGGTTATCCAGATTTTAAGCAGAAGAACCAAAAATAATCCGTGCCTCATAGGTGAACCCGGTGTAGGAAAAACTGCCATAGCAGAAGGTCTTGCCCAAAAAATAATAGCAGAAAATATCCCGGAAATGTTAAAAAACAGAAGGGTTGTAACACTGGATTTAGCGTCCATGGTTGCAGGAGCAAAATATAGGGGTGAATTTGAAGAAAGGCTCAAAAAAGCGCTGGCGGAAATACGTAAAGCCGGCAATGTAATTCTTTTTATAGACGAGATGCATACAATAATCGGTGCCGGTGCGGCAGAAGGGGCAATAGATGCTTCCAATATTCTAAAACCATTGCTTGCACGGGGGGAAATCCAAGTCATAGGAGCTACCACTTTGGATGAGTATAAGAAGCATGTGGAAAAGGATTCGGCTCTTGAAAGAAGATTCCAGCCTATAATGGTAGACCAGCCCAGTGAAGAGGAAGCCCTTTTAATATTGAAGGGCATAAGGGATAAGTATGAAGCCCATCACAGCGTGAAAATAACGGATGAAGCGCTTTCTGCTGCGGTAGAGCTGTCACACAGGTATATTACCGACAGGTTTTTACCCGACAAAGCAATAGACTTGATTGATGAAGCAGCCTCTAAAGTGAGACTGAAGGCATTCACTGCTCCTCCCGACCTTAAGGAGCTTGAAAATAACATTGGCAAGCTAAGCAAGGAAAAGGAAGAAGCAATCAGAGTCCAGGAATTTGAAAAGGCTGCAAAAATAAGGGATAGGGAGCAAAAGCTCAGAAAAGAGCTGGAGGAATCCAAAAACCAGTGGGTCAGAAAAAACCAGACCAGGACGGATATAGTTACGGAGGAAGAAATAGCTGATATTGTAGCTACCTGGACAGGTATACCTGTAAAAAGGCTTGCCCAGGAAGAGTCGGAAAGACTGATGAACATGGAAAAAATACTCCATAAAAGGGTTGTAGGGCAGGATGAAGCTATCAAGGCGGTATCCAGGGCCATAAGAAGGGGTAGGGTAGGGCTTAAGGACCCCAAACGCCCCACCGGTTCATTCATATTTTTAGGTCCGACGGGTGTGGGTAAGACTGAACTTACAAAAGCCCTTGCAGAATCTATGTTCGGTGATGAGAATGCAATGATCAGGATAGACATGTCTGAATACATGGAAAAATTTACCGTATCTAGACTCATAGGTTCGCCGCCGGGCTATGTAGGATATGACGAAGGCGGGCAGCTTACGGATAAGGTCAGGAGAAAGCCATATTCCGTCATTTTGTTTGATGAGATAGAAAAGGCGCACCCGGATGTGTTCAATATCCTTTTGCAGATTTTAGAGGACGGAAGGCTGACAGATGCACAAGGAAGATCAGTTGATTTTAAAAACTCGGTTGTTATTATGACTTCAAATGTAGGGGCAAGGCTTATAACCGAACCAAAAAGGGTAGGCTTCTCCGCAACGGGAAACAAAGCCGCATCATATGAGGACATGAAAAAGAATGTTATAAATGAACTGAAAAAATCCTTCCGCCCGGAATTTTTAAACAGGGTGGATGAAATAATAGTATTCCATTCCCTTGGCAAGGAGCATATAAAGGAAATTGTGGGACTTATGCTGGACAGTCTTGCCGGGCGGCTTAAGAAAAATGAAATAGAAATAAAGGTTACCGGCAGCATAAAAGAGCATATAGCTGAAAAAGGATATGACAATATATATGGTGCAAGGCCTCTAAGACGTTCCATCCAAAGCCTTATTGAAGACAGGCTTGCAGAGGAAATGCTTGAATGCAGGGTGAAGCCCGGAGATACGGTGCTTGTTGACTTCAAGGACGGAAATGTTATCGTAAGCACCGAAAAGCCTTAATCAATTTCAAATGGAGTATACCAAATTCAGTATACTCCATTTGAAAAAATCATATAAATGCAATTTGCCCATTTTTTTTTGCTTTCATAAATTATACACTAACGAATACATCCCGCATTTATTTTATTCTGATCGTAATTTCCGGCTATCTTAAATCAACCAGGCATTTTTCCCTGGATGACGTTACAATAGCATTTGATATCTCAATAGGCAGCCTGGCCTGATATATATTTGCTATGTCAGGCTTTTGTCTCTTATTCACACAATCGACGAAATATCTCAGTTCATTCTCATAAGCGTCAGATAAATTTATTTCAATCCTTTTTTCATCCGTATCAGTTATCAATGAAAATTTGTTATTTGAATCATAACTGATCATCCCCCTGTCACCTATAACCTCAAGGGTGAAAAAGCAGGATCCTCCCGAAAACTTCTGGGGCATCCCCAACGAACCAAATATGGTTGCAGTACTATCCTTATATATTAGTTCAGCTTTAACATGCCTGCACGTATCACCTTTCATCAATTCTGTCCCCTGGACATAATCGGGTTTTCCTAAAATCCAGGTTACATAATCAATATCATGGATAATCAAGTCAAAAGTAGGTCCTCCACTCATCTCTCTTTTGTTTATCCAATTACCTTCAGACCAGACAGGAACCTTTTGGCGTCTTGTGCATACGATTGAGCTGAGTTTTCCCAACAAGCCTTCGTCAATAATTTTCTTCGCCGTGGCATAGCCATTCCAAAACCGGATAACTTGTGCTACCATGAAGATTAAATCCTTTTCTTCAATAATGCGCCGCAAATCGTCCACCTCATAGCTTTTCAGGACCAGGGGCTTTTCACATACGATATTTTTCACATAACCGCTGGCCTTTTCTATGGATGTTTTATGATATGGCGTTGGAACGCAAATATCAATAATATCAATACCCTTGCCGGCCAATTCTTCTATATCCCTAAACCAAATGCAGTTTAATTCGGACGACAACGCGGAAGCTCTTTTTTCATCCAATTCCACTATTGCTGCAAGCTCTATGCCGCCAATATTTTTATATGCCTTCGCATGGGTATATCCCATCAGCCCTGCTCCAACAACTGCAACTTTAAGCATCTCCTCACCTCAACAAATCAAAGAGTTCACATAATTTTTGCTTTAGACCATGGGGCTTTCGCCCCATTAGTTTTTCAGCAGTGCAAATAACATTACAGTTTTTAATTGTTAGGATTACCTCCTTAAAATGGCATCCATTGCCATGGATGTCTGCTTGATAAGCACTTCGGGGAACAGCTTGTAGGGTGATAGCTCTGCGGTCACATAGCTGTCGTAAGATATTCTTCCCAGAGCATCAACCACCCTATCCCATTCGACATCTCCTTCGAGTAATCCGGTGAACCCTGTTATATTACCGGTTTCTGTTTTGAAATCCTTTACATGAACCTTTTTAATCAGGCCTCCAAGGGTTTCAATCCAGTATTCAGGGTATGAGAAACTCAATACGTTTCCCACATCAAAATACGATCTTACATAAGGACTTCCGATATCTTCAATATAGCAGCGCATTTCTAGCGGACTCAGCAAGAACTTGTTCCAAACATTCTCCACACCTATGCATACTTTATTGCTTTCGGCATAGGGAGCTAATTCCTTTAAAGCCTGAAGGGACCTATTGTAAGTATCTTCATATGAATTTTTTTCATCTACCTTTCCAGGCACCACAAGTACGGTATCGGCGCCAAGTATACGGGCGGCATCTATCATTTTCCTTACCAGTGCCATTCCTTGCATTCTTACAGCATTATCTCCGCTAGAGAGCTGGTATTTCCAGCAAAGAGACGTAGAAATGCTCGGTAATTCCAGCCCGTACTTTTCCGACATCCTTTTTATCTTTACAATGTCTTCCTCTGTTGAGCTCAAAGATAGTCTTATATCTTTTCTTGTCGGATTCGCTTCCTCCATATTCAATTCTATTCCGTCAAAACCTGCTTCTTTTGTAATTTTGATACAATACTCTATTTCAAAACCATCAGGGAAGCACCATGCATTAATTCCTTTTTTCAATATTTTCATCCTCCATTCTCCATTTGATGTAAACTTACCGACAGCGGCCGCAGATAATCCTTAAGCGATTATCACTGGCCTGCGGACCAGATTTCAGCCTTTTTCTGCAAGGCATCAAGATCGGCCTGAAGATTGAGCTTCGAACCTGAAGCGGCCTTACTGACTGCGCTGACCACCAGAGGCTGGACATTGGACACAAAGAATGGATTAAGCTCCTCGAAACTGCTGGAATGGGAATTCTCGCTCACTTTTATATTCATCAGTATATACTTATTGTTCTGATCATAGAGCGATGTATCCTTAACACCCATCGGCCATGGCCCGTATTGGTTGTTGTACCACTTTTGTGCTTCCGGGCCGGCTATATACTTACATACTTCCCATGCCATTTTTTGATCTTCGGGTTTTACGCTGGTACTCATTGCTATTCCATCCGCAACGGTCCAACCTTCACCTTTTGGCCCCACACTCTGGGTTGGAATAAATCTGTCAAGTATGGATTGATCCTTTGTATCGTTATATTCCTTCATAATATTAACACCGTTTGTGTCGATGGCAATAGCTACGTCATTGGTCTTCTTACCAAAATTCTCCATGCCCTGTGCATTTACAAATCCCGGCGGGCAGTATTTTGCGTTATCAACGAACCATTGAAGCGTTTTTAGGACTTCAGGCGAATTCACACTCCATTTAAGGTTTTTCAGGTCGTCCAGAGAATTCTCGCAACCTTTGACATTGAAGTAGTATCCAAATTGAATGAACCAGGAAATATTCGGGGTTTTACCATCAAACCATAAGCCATAGTTCTGTTTACCGGTTTTGGGATTTTTACCGGTCATTTTGGCTGCTTTTTCTGCGATTTCATCCGGAGTGGGATGGTCGGAAAGATATGGAACTCCCCAGTCATCGAATAATTGCTTGTCATAGATCAGAATTCTGTAACCCAGCATGTAAGGAAGAGCGACAACTTCATTCATTGAATAATCGGTAAGATTTAAATTTTTCTTCAATCCTGCCGGATAGATATCCTCATATTTGAAGTTGGTATCACTGTTTATAAACTGATTCAAGCCCATAAGGAGGCCCTGTTTGTAAAAAGCTGCAACGAAAGCGCCTGAGGCATAGAGGATATCTGTGCTTTTTGACTGCAATATAGTCTGCATCTTCGCGCGATAATTTTCCCACGGGATGGTATTCAATTTAAGGTTTACATTAGGGAATTTGTTTTTTAAATCCCTTCCTACAAAAGTTTCCCATCCTTCAGTTTTCTTATTGGTTTTAGGGTCAATGCTGTCTTTGAGAGCGATACCAATTCCTGTAAATATGAGTTTTATTTGCTTCGAAGCGGCTGCTGTTTCTGGAGCTTGATTCTCTGTGGCGTTTGCATCAGAAGCCGCTGCAGCTCCCTTGTCGGATTCCCCCGTACCCTGCCCACATCCTACAGCGGTTATAGCTGTAAAGACAATGATTAGAATGAGTATCAAAAATTTTTTCATACTTCCTACCTCCTAATTTTTTAAAATATTGTTATTTTTACCTTTTTCACGCCTGGTACCTAAGGCTATAAGGCAATAACCGGTTGATTGAAAACTACTGTTTCAATCCTGACATGCTGATACTTTCAACTATATACTTCTGGAAAAACATATATATTAATAATACTGGTATGGAAGAAACTATTGCCACAGCCATATCGACGGCAGGCATATTGTTCAGGCCCTGGTTGTATGTGAACATCGAAACACCCAATTGAACCGTATAAAGGTTTGGATCGGTCAGTACAATTAGCGGCCACAAAAAATCATTCCAGCTTCCGATAAAGACAAGTACAACTAAAGTAAAAACTAGCGGACCGCACAACGGTACAAAAATTTTGAAAGCTATCTGCAACTCATTGGCACCGTCAATAATTGCAGACTCCCTGAAGGAATCAGGTATGGTATCCATATATTGCTTTATAAAGAAAGTACCGAAGACATAGGTGACAGCGGGTAGGAAAAAAGCCAGGTAATTATTAATCAATCCTAGTTTGTTAAAAAGAAAAAATTGCGGTATCATAGTAACTTCGAAAGGTACCATCATGGTGGAAAGTGCGATAATAAGCAATACATTATAGCCTTTGAACCTGATTTTTGAAAGAGCGTAACCGGCAGATAGAGCTGACAGCAAAGAAACAGCTATGACCCCTGCCGCAATTATAAAGGAATTTAGTAGGTATCTCAGCATAGATACCATAGTAAATGCCATATAGTATGCTTTAAACGATGGTATCTCCGGAAAAAGTCTTGGCGGAAAAGACAAATTGAGAATGGCATTCCAATCAAAACTAGTTGAAAGCATCCAACCAAAAGGTACAACCATGGTTAAAGCACCGATCCCCAGCAGTATTGTGAGCAATATCCGGCTTTTTGACTTACTAGAACTGTAACTATTCATTAATCTGCCCTCCGAACTATTTTAGTTGGAATTCCTACCTAATCCTAAAACCCTATAGTTAATAACTGTAAGTATAATGGAGAATAAAAAAAGTATATAAGCAGCTGAGCTGGAAACCCCAATGTTGTTCATAGTCCATGCATTCCGGTATATATACAGCACAACTGTATCCAAAGCACCACCAGGATTTCCTGCAACCCCGCCGATCATCCAGACATCAGCAAACCGTTTAAGGCAGTTGATCGTTGCAATTATTACAATAAAAACTATCATAGGTTTCAGACAGGGTAGTGTAATATAGAACCACTTCTTCAAACCGGTGGCTCCGTCAACTTTTGCTGCTTCGTAATACTCTTTAGGTATGCTTTGGAGTCCGGCAATAAAAAGCAGAGTATCATATCCCATACTTCTCCATACACCCATAATTACTATGGAAATAGGAGCCATTGCGGTGGATGTAAACCATCTTCCCGGAGAAATACCCAGGAAGCCTATTGCGTAATTAATAATCCCGCTGTCGGTGGGATAAAAAAGATATTCAAAAACCATCGAGATGGCTATAATTGAAAAAACATTCGGAAGAAAATAGACTGCTTTGAAAAAATTCTTTCCTTTGTTTAGAGAATTGATTAGGGAAGCTAAAATAACACAGACAATCAAATTTGCACTAACACCGAGTACAGCCATATAAAATGTGTTATATACTGCTGTCCAGAATATGGAGTCGCTTAATATCCATATATAGTTCCGCAATCCAACCCATTTTCCAGTTATGCCGTCTGTATGCTGGAAGCTGTACAAAAAGGCCTTCACCATGGGGTATGCAATAAACACCATAATTCCAATGACCATTGGCGTAACTAGAAGGTATCCTGCATAGTTTTTAAGAATAAACTTTCTGATAGAATGGCCGCTTGACTGATATCTTTCGGAAGCATTCAATGTACACACCCCTTATTTTTATTGGTAAATATATTGCAATCGGCAGAAAAAAACTGCTTTATAAATTATCCCAGTCAAAAATAATACCCATTGCGAAAGACCTGTCGTGAAGCAGCTTCTGATAGACAGAAGGTGCTTGCATAGGTGAATAATGATGAGTAATCAATTGTGATACGTTGAGTCTCTTTTGACTGATATATGTAAAAGTAATCTCAGTTGTTTTCTTTAATGTCCAAGGATAAAAACAATTTGATTCTTTTGCAACCAAAGAGCCATGAGCGCCTAAAATTGACAACGAATTGGATACCACTCCGGGACCAATGTTTTGTTTTGATGGTTCGGAGGTGTCACCAACCAATATAATTTTCCCATGCCTCCTGATTAATTTGCATGAGGGAGCTAAAACACTCGGGTGGCCGGTTGTATCAAAAATAATATCAAGCATGTCCCCATTTGTAATCTCTTTTGTTTTTATGTAAGCATCCTCAGCTCTACATGCAATTACATGTGAAGCCCCGCTTGCCAAAGCCAATTCAAGCCGATTTTTTATCGGGTCGATAGTAATTATCTTTGTTGCTCCACATATTCTTGCATACTGCAATGTAAGAAGCCCAACTGCTCCCGTTCCGATAATTCCTATAGAATCACCCATTTGTATATTTGCCCGCCGTACTCCATTCTGCGCTACCCTTGAGAGTGCAACCCATGTTGCTTCTTCTGATGTCACATCGTCCGGAATTTTACTCAATTCATTACTCTTGGCTACAAAATATTGCATATGCGTACATTCGCAAGCTACTCTGTCACCAGGAGAAAATTCAGCGATATCGCTGCCGACCTCCAAAACTGTTGCCGTCATGCTGTACCCTGGATTAAAAGGGTATTTGACCCATGAGTTCCAATTAGTATCACTATCAAAAATCCCTTTTAGACAAATAGTTTCAGTGCCAATGCTAATAAGTGATTTTTCTGCTCTGCATAAAAATTCGTCACTTTTCAAAGGCCTTATATTTTCTGTGATGATTTCAACTTTTTCCTTACCAGTAAATACAATATTTTTTGATTGCATAATTGTCTCCTTAGATATGTAGTTAATACTACAGTGCCGGAATTAATACTGAACTTTGACAACAGAATATAGTAAAATTATATTGAGAGTTCGGTAAAGGGTATATTATCTACAATGATATTATATTGTCATAAAACAGATACTTGATTCTCAATTATTATAAAAGTGATATATGTAAATGGGAGTAAAGATAAGCCTTAATACAACAAAATTAGAATGTTTCTTATCCAATGTAGTTCCTTTAAAAATTATGGAGGTATGTAAGATTCCTTGAGAAAAAATATGGAACCATGTTGTGAAAAAGCTGGAAATACTAGATTTTACAGATGCCTAATCATTTTACTATATTCTATTGTCAAGGTTCGTGGAGTAACTTTTGTTGAGCCAAACAAATTAGCACTGCAGCATTAGTTATTAATGATTAATTACTAACTTAATTATAACACCCTGGCTATTTGATGTCAAGCATGATTTAAAAAAATTTTTAACTTGAATTCGGCAAGCAAAGTATAAAAACGTTGAAATACTGGTCTTTGGCAAGTGAAAACGGCTCAAATTTTTTTAAAAAACAGTTGGGATTCGTTTTTTTTGAAGTACAATAAATAAGTCAGTTGTCTAAAATTTTTAAATTAAATTTGTCGTGAATAAGTATCTATACTTCCCCAAAGACTTTACTTATACTATAATACTCCTTTAGAACGTGGGAAGCCGCATTATATGCTATGGTTTCTTCTTCAAGAGGAAGCCTTACGAAAGAAATTTCATCCGAGAAGAATGGCAGGTTCTTACAAAAGTCCCGGCTTATACCCACTGTATAGTCGAATAATTCTTCGCTGTATTTAAATATACGGCTACACAAAATAATACAATCCGGGTTGAATACTTGTATAAGCATACCCGTAAGTATGCCAAGATCAAAAAAGGACTTCTTTACTATTTCAATTATATCCCTATCGTTTTTCTGGATAGCATAGCATATATGACTGATTTCTATATCCTCAATTTTGCTTATATTCATCCTCTTTAAATCAAAATCACGGTTTCTCTCAATAAATTCTTTGACATCATTTTTTATTGCATCGTCACCTTTTGCATTTTTAAAGCAGCTTACGTTCCCGGACATTCCTTCGCTGCCGCGATAAAGTTTTCCCTCTATTAGAATGCCTAATCCTACACCATTGATAATACCTAAAAACAAAGCATTCCTAATCTGTTTTTTTTGAATGTCATACAACTTTTGACCTGTAGTAAGAAAATTGATATCATTATCCAAATATGTTTTTATAGAATATTCTTTTTCAATAATTTCCTTCAGTTTGAAGCTATTAAGCATATTGATACCTGATGTCTTTATTTCACCTGTATTACCGTTGACCAAACCCGTAATGGCTATTCCTATACCTTCAACAGAACTCATTGCAATTTCGCTTTTTTCTATAAGCTTGCTAATGATTGATTTCAAGGACCTAAGCAGCTTATCTTGGGAATCATAGCATGGTTTTTTACGAACCTTGTACATGATATTTGCTTCCATATCAAGAATAATTCCCTGAACGCCATTTAATCCGATATCAACACCAATAAAACATTTACCTATATAGTTCAATTTATACAGATCAGGTTTGGGGCCTCCGTTTTTATTACTCTTACCCTTTCCATGATAAACGACAACGTTATCTGTTATCAATTCATTGATAATATTAGAAACCGTCGGCATTTTTAAACCGGATTCCTTGGTTAGCTCCACTTTTGACACATATTTTCTTTCTTTCATCATATTAAGAATGATTTTTCTGTTTAGTTCTCTAATTGAAGTGGGCTTTCCAGTCTTAATCTTATCCACAATAAAATCCCCCGTAGCTAGTACCTTGCGTCATCTAAAAGTATTGTTTTGCAACGGTCTGATTTTCGCAATCCTTCGTTGTCGTCAATGAAGTGTCGTACCTGAGTGTCGTACCAACTGGAACGACACAGCAATGACGGACCCGCGTAGCCTACCGGAACGACACACATGCTCGCACCCGTTACATCGGAATCCGGCACTTACTTATTAAGTCTTTACTTTATCTTACAGATGCAAGCGAGTAAGTGCCGGATTCCTCAATCCTCCGCCTCGTCTTGCAAAAATCATCCTCGCCGCAAATCCAATATTTTAAATGACGCAAGG
>JANQLN010000065.1 GCA_028280575.1 Clostridia bacterium | reverse complement strand
AGAGCAATTTGCTTATGTTATGATTTTCTTAATGGAGCATACTAAATTTAGTAGTATGAATAATAAGCATATACAACATTTAGTACGCTCCTTGCTTGAAATTGATTAAGGCGCAAATTGCTTAAATAAAGAAGGTGTTTTAAAATGGATATGGAAAAAGTAAGGGAGTATTTTTTAAGTAAGCCCGGAACATCCGAGCAAAAACCTTTTAACATACCTGTACCGGTGTTTAAGGTTGGCAATAAAATGTACGGCTTAATTAACTGTCACGAACCGTCAAGACCGAGTATCAACCTTAAATATTACAAGGAAGACATTGAGGGCTTAAGAAGCGTGCACAAAGAGGTACAACCGGGATACCACATGAATAAAAGCCACTGGAATACGGTATATTTAGACGGCAGTCTAAAAGAAGATAAAATTAAGGAGCTTATAGATATATCATATGAACTGGTTTTTAAGTCACTTAAAAAAGATGAGCAGAAAAAAATATTATTAGCTTAAAAGTATACTGTATGTAACGCAGCATTGCAAAAAGGGGAGGCAAAAACATGTTGGACATTAATCTTATAAGGAATAAAACGGAAAAGGTAAGGCAGGCATTGCTTAAAAGAATGGACGATTTAGACTTTTCGGACCTTTTGGAATGGGACAGGAAAAGAAGAGAGCTGCTTGTTGAAACGGAAAATATGAAAGCCGAGAGAAACCGTGTATCAAAGGAAATACCCGGTCTTAAAAAGGCAGGAGAGGATGTTTCGGTAAAAATCGGCGAAATGAAGGAATTTTCCGACAAAATTAAGCAGCTTGATGTTGAGGTCAAAGAAGCGGAGCAGAGGATAAATGATTTTCTCGCTGCTCTTCCCAATATACCTGCAGACGATGTAGCTGCGGGAGGAAAGGAAAACAACAAGGTTATAAGGTATTGGGGTGAAAAGCCTGAATTCGGTTTTAAAATAAAAAACCATGTGGACCTTGTAACCCGGCTTGGCCTTATAGATTACGAACGGGGTGTTAAAATCGGAGGCAATGGATTCTGGGCATATACGGCAGATGGGGCAAGGCTTGAATGGGCGCTTCTTAACTATTTTATTGAACAGCATCTTAATGATGGGTATGAGTTTATCCTTCCGCCCCACATCCTTACCTGGCAGTGCGGCTTTACTGCCGGACAGTTTCCGAAATTTGAAGAGGATGTATTTGTACTGAAAGGTGATGAAGAGGGCAAACAGTTCATATTGCCTACGGCGGAAACATCACTTGTGAATTTTCACAGGGATGAAATACTAAAGGAGGAGGAGCTTCCCAAAAAGTACTTTGCCTATACACCCTGCTATAGAAAAGAAGCGGGAAGCTACCGTGCCAATGAAAGAGGCATGATCAGGGGACACCAGTTCAACAAGGTTGAAATGTTTCAATACACCCTGCCGGAAAAGTCGGACCAAGCCCTGGAAGAGCTTATAGGAAAGGCAGAAAAACTGGTGCGGGGACTTGGCCTTCACTACAGGGTATCCAAGCTTGCGGCAAAGGATTGCAGCGCAGCCATGGGGAAAACCTATGATATAGAAATCTGGGTCCCAAGCATGAATGAATACAAGGAGGTAAGCTCTGCGTCCAATGGCTATGATTACCAGGCAAGAAGGGGTAATATGAGATTTAAAAGGCAGGGGAGTAAAAAAAATGAGTTTATACATACTTTAAATGCTTCAGGTCTTGCCACAAGCAGGCTGCTTCCGGCAATTGCCGAACAGCTCCAGCAGCAGGACGGCAGTATAAGGGTTCCGGAGGTTCTCAGGAAGTGGGTTGGAAAAAATGAAATAAAAACAAAAGCTTCCGGACTTTGATAATAACTGCATGTCAAGAATACTATATGGTATGGTCAGCTTCCCGGGACCATCATGGGAGGAAAACCTTTATAATCCATGCTCCGCTCTTGAAATGATTTCTTCCTGGAATTCCCGGCTTATGTTGATAAAATATGCGCTCATTCCCCAAATTCGCACAATAAGGGTTTTATATTTTTCCGGCTCTTTCTGGGCTGCCCGTAAGGTTGCGGTGTCAAAAATGTTTGTCTGAAGTTCAATACCGCCCAGGGAGAAGAATGTCTCAAGCAGGCTTTTAAATTTTGCCAATCCCTCATTTCCCCTGACTGCAATTGGGTGAAACCTAAGAGTTAGGGCACTGTTCCACTGGCACAGCAGGGGGTCTATTTTTGACACTGATTTTAATACTGCAGTCGGTCCATTTATGTCCGTACCGTTTGCCGGGGACAGTGTAACGGGTAATGGCTCTCCTGCCCTTCTGCCGTCAGGTGTGGCAGCGTACAGCTTTCCTGCCAATGCGGTATGGGGCTGGTGTATTCCTGAAAGGAAACGAGCTCCCGATGCAGTCCTGTACTTAAGAATCTCTTTTAAACCAAATTCAAAAACATCCTTGGCCAACAAATCCACATAATCGTCGTCATTACCCCATTTAGGTGCGGCAAGAAGCTTATGCAGCAGTATTTCCCAGCCTTCATAATTGCTCTTATACGCAAGGCGCAGCTTGGAAAGGCTTATTTGTTTTTGCTCGAAGACAACCTTTTTTATTGCAGCAAGGCTGTTTACAGCATTTACGGGAGAAGTGAGGAAAATGCCCTTATCCCTGTACTTTAGACCTCCACGATTAATATCAAGCCCTTTTTCAATGCAGTTATCCAAAGTGGCGGAAAGAAAAGGCAAGGGAGAAATCATGGATGCGGCAAAGCTTGGCTTTACGTCACCCCCTGCGGCAGGAAAAGGCTCTTTTGCCGATTCAAAGGCAGTTGTGGCGCTTTCCCAGGTATTATATTTTTTTACAACTGCCTTGACCTTCCTGGCGATAGCGCGCTTGTATTCATGAAGCAGAGCCTCAAAGCCTATGTTCTCGTCTGCACTGTCCAATAAATCCAGCAGGACGCGGGTCATTGAAACCTCTCCTCCAAGGAAAAAATCCGATTTTCCTTCAATTAAAATATCCTGGCACAGGTCAAGTGCGTAATCCCGGGCGTCCTCCAAAGGAAATCCGACTGAGACAAGACTTTTAATAATGACATCATCATTATAAAAGGCCATATTGTTAAGTCCCTGTCGTGCCAGATCACAAGCATGTTTTACAAGCTTTTCCGGTGAATTTTTATGTATACGCACATTTGTCTGGGGACTTACAAGCCGAAGCTTTCCAACCCCGTCTAAAACTGCATATGTCAGTTCATTTGTTGCATCCTTTCCATCCGGTGTTGTCCCTGATATCACAATATTATCCGAGCCGGCATAGCGCACATGTGAAAGCTTAATATCCGCCTGGTCATTCAATTTAACAAGGAGGCACTCCAGCAGTTCAAATGCTTCACCTGCGGGCATGGAACTGTAGTACGGCTCCATAAACTGGTCGAATCGTCCGAAACATATACCGGTGTAATTTTCAGTTATTAACCCCAGGTATATGAACCAGTAAAGCTGAAGTGCTTCATGAAAGTCTCCCGGCGGCTCTGTTGAAATATGCCTGCAGACGGCAGATATTTTATGCAGTTCTTCTCTCCTGGGACTCAAGCAGCCCTTTGACAGCTCAAGGGCCAGGACTGCAAAGCGGCGTGCCAGTATGGATATTCCTTCATAAGCAATTATAACCCCTTTCAGAAAGTTCTTTTTCCCGGGAAGCGACTCATTTTCCAACTGCAGCCCGGCTTTTTTAATGATACCGCCTATACCCAGCTCAAGGACCTTTCTGAATCCGGGAACAAAATGTCCTTTTGAAACCCCTTCATAATTCCCAAAACGCAGCTTTTCCTCTTCGGTAGCATAGGCAGGATATACCGCCAGGCCCAGTCTGGATAAATCGATGCCTTTTTTACCCTTCTCCGTTTTTTTGCACCCAAACACGGTCCTGCTGCCTACAATCAATTCGTCTTCATCAATAAAAACCGGCATTTTTTTAAATATAAGCTTAAGTGCATGGGCCTTCCTTTCAACAAGTGACAAGGGAAGGTCCTTCACGGACCAATCCTCCGGCATGACTATCCGGTGCTTTGCATGTTCGGCCTTCAGCATTTTTGCTTTTAACCGCTCTACCCTGTTCATAATTTCACCTTCATTTCTTAGATTGACCGCCATAATTATTAAAACCGGTGTCCTGCTGAGCTTGCAGGACTCCGGTTTAATATTTATGCAACGTCTGAGATAAACATTGCTATAGAGTTATGACGCTGCATCCGTTACCAAGATTAATTCGCAATACGCTCATAGTTCCTCTGCATGATTTCCAGGTACTCATCAAGGCCGATCCGCTTAAGCTGTTCAAGGTAACCGTCCCACTCTTTGTCAATTGTACCCTCCACTATCCATTTGGCTTGCATCTGTGAGACATATTCCTGAATATCAGTTCTTACAACCGACAGCCTTTCAGAGTCATCCTTGTTATAGAGAATGTTTGGATAATATTGATCAACCGCGGGCTGGTACTGCTTGTATAACCCGCCTACGTCAATAGTCATCTGTACAATTTCGGCCCATTTGACCTTTTCATTCATTTTTGGCGTGGTTATAAACATGGTATTTAAATTCTGACCTGCCCATTCCTTCCACTCCATATCCGCCGGCTGGTCCGCCATAGTTATAGTACCGTCGGCGTTTTTTATAAGATTGCGGTCATATGGCCCCATGCTTAACTGGTAGGAGTTGTCCGGGTCGTACAGGTAATCCTGAAAACGGGCGGCGATTTCCGGGTGCTTGCATGCAGAAGTAATGGCAAAAGAGCCCCTTGTCACATATTTTGCAGTCTTGTTCCAGTGCTGATCACCACTAGGCCCTATCAACGGAGGTGTAAGCAGCCAGTCTTTGTAATCTTCACTGTGAATATCGGGGAAAGCCTGATGGGATGTCCAGAGGGTAAAGGAGCCGACCTTTTGCGGCTTTTCCTGGACCTTTGCCAGGACCACGTTGTACTCATGTGTGAAAACCTCCTGGTCCAAAAGCCCTTCGTCATAAAGCTTGTGAAAGTACTTGGTTGCTTCCTTCCATTCAGGCTTATCCGCTGTGAACAATACTTCGCCGTCTTTTACGATAATATGGTTTACATTGTCCTCCAGGCCAAAGGCCCCATACATACTAAAGAGGTAGGGTCCCTTGTCGGGAGTTTTGGGAGTTATGAAGGGAATGGAATCCGGATGCAGCTTTTTAAAATCCGAAAGGATTTCATAAAATTCATCCGTAGTAAATGAGTGTTCAAGCATATCCACATACTGGTACTGCTTGACCGGGTAGGACCTGCCCGTATCGGCCAGCCACTTTTTACTCATGTAAAGCAGCACACCCCTCGAACCGAAATCAATGTCGGCAACGGTCGGAAATGCATAAATGTGTCCGTCGGGAGCGGTGATAATCGGCTTATAAACAGGGTTTTCCTCCAAAATTTGCTGAAGTCTGGGCATATGCTTTCCAATCAGATCTTTTACGGGTATTATAATTCCCTGGGCACCCCATTCCATTACCTCATCGTCTGTCAGGTGCCCTCCCCCCGCAAAAACATCAGGCAAATCTCCGCTGGCAACTATCAAGCTTTTCTGCTCGGGCCAGGACTCCCATGGAACAGTATCCCATTTTATTTTCACATTGGTTTCCCTTTCCCATCTGTCATGCATGGTCATACCTTCAAAACCGGGCTCGTGATTTTCGTGCTGGGCACATACGAAACGAAGGGTAACGGGTTCGTTCACAATAGGAAGCCCCTCCGGGTTGAAGTTGCTTGAGCCGGCATTCTCCTCTGTCTGCTTGTCTTCTGTGGTTTGGGGCTGCTTCTCATCATCCTTTGATCCGCAGCCTGCAAAAGCGATGCTAGTAACGAGCAGCAGGATTAAAGTGAAAGCTAATGAATTTCTTCTTTTCATTCAAAAATTCCTCCCTTATTATTATTTTCTATAAAATGGTGTCTTATTATAAGCAAAATGCTCATTAAGGACTACCCTTTTAAAGATCCAATCATTACGCCTTTTACAAAGTACTTTTGTAAAAACGGGTATAATATCAGTACGGGCAAGCTGGCAATAATGATAACTCCATATTTGATTTGTTCGGCAATAATCCTTCTTTCCTCTAAATTCCTGCTTGCTGTGGGGTCCGTCAGTGCTATTGAAACATCTTCTAAAATCAGTATTTCTCTAAGGATCAACTGCAAGGGATACAGGTCTGCGTTCCTTATATAAATAAGGGCCTGAAAATATGAGTTCCAATGGCCTACGGCACTGAATATCGTAATAACTGCAATCAGGGGGACGGATAAGGGCAATGCTATGGATACAAAAAAACGAAAATTTCTGCAGTTATCTATCCTTGCGGACTCCAATAGCTCATCGGGAATATTGCTTTGGAAAAAGGTCCTTGAAATTATTATGTTAAATGCACTGGCAGCATTAGGTATAATCATGGCCCAAATTGTATTCTCCATTCCAAGATTTTTTACCAGCATGTATGTGGGGATCAATCCGCCTCCAAAAAACATGGTTATGATAATAAGGATTATGAAAAAGCTCCTGCCCACAAGGTCTTTGCGCGAGAGGGCATATCCTGCGGGAAGAATCAACGTCAGATTTACTGCTGTTCCCGACAGTGCGTAAATCAGCGAATTTTTATAACCCAGCCATATCCTGTCGTAATTAAAAAGCCTTTCATATCCTGCAAAATTAAGACCTTTAGGAATGAATACAACGTTGCCGCTGTTAACAAAACTGGGATTGCTTACAGAAGCAATGATAATCCAGTATAAAGGGTATATTACTATGAGTAATATAAGCGTAAAAAACAGATAATTAAAAATGTCAAAAATCCTGTCTTCCATATTCTGATTAATATCATTCAACGAATTGACCTCCTACCACAGGCTGCTATTGCCCATTTTTCTGCTGATAAAATTTACCGTAACAAGAAGTATGCAGTTTACTACGGAATTGAACAGTCCTATTGCCGCGGAATAGCTGTACTGGTTTCTCTGCAGGCCCATTTTATATACATACGTAGCGATAATCTCAGAGGATGATGCATTTAAAGGATTTTGCAGCAAGTATACCTTTTCAAATCCGACGGACATAATATTACCCAGGTTTAGAATCAGTAAAATTGAGATTGTGGGCAAAATACCCGGAATATCAATATACCAAATCCTCTGGATTTTGTTGGCGCCGTCAACTACAGCAGCTTCATGTAAAAAAGGATCAATAGATGTTAATGCGGCTAAATAAACAATCATGGAAAATCCTGCATTCTGCCAGACGCCGGACCATACATAAATACTTCTGAACCATTCGGGCTTTGCCATAAAAAATATGGGTTCCCCGCCAAATAAAGCCCTTAACTGGTTAATAATACCATTTCTTGGAGACAGGAATATAAGCACCATGCCCACAATAACCATTACCGAAATAAAATTCGGAGCATATGTGATGGTCTGTACAACCCTTTGAAAGCGCCTGCTATTGATTTGATTCAATAGAAGTGAGAGGATAATAGGGATAGGGAATCCTACTACAAGAGAATAAAGGCTTAAAAAAACAGTATTTTTTAATATTGCCCAAAACTGATAGGCATTAAGAAATCTTTCGAAATATTTAAATCCCACCCAGGGGCTTTCCCCGATACCTCTAAGAGGCATAAAATCCTTAAAAGCAATCTGCAGACCATACATGGGCCCGTAATGGAATATAATGAAGTAAACCAGTGCGGGCAATAGTAACAAATAAAGATCGTAATTCATATATATTCTTTTTATAGTTTTATTGGATCCCCATGAGGTTTTTGTAACCGTATTCCCTGCCAATTGTTTCTCCATGCCCAAAACCACACACTCCTTTATGTATTCCTTATCTGACCTTATAAATCCATTATACATTGGTATCATATGTTAGTAAATCATGAATTTTTGAAAGGCTTGCAGGATTTGAAAGGGCTTTTTAAATAACCGGCAGATATTTTAAGCGGCGTCCGGTTACAAGAAAAGCCTTCTGCTTTATGATAATATGCGAAATTTGAACAATCCACACTTTTTGCCTTTTCCAAATGCCCTTTAATTTCTGCTTGAAGTGCACTTTTGCTTGTGCTAAAATATATATTGAGAGCAGTTTTTCTCTGGAGAGGAGAATGTCTTTTGCGAAAATATTCATTGAATTTAACTACATTTTCAAAATACCTGTTTTCATATGTTGTCATTTTATTAATTCCATTATTGGCCATGTCTGTATTTTCCTATAACTATTTTATACGGGTTTTTAAAGATGAAGTGGTTAACGGCAATCTTGGGATGATAACCCAGGTTAAAAATTCCATAGATCAACAGCTCATCGGGCTTAAAAAAATACCTGGACAGATTTATAACAACTACAATTTACTGCCTTCCACACTGGGCAGGAGCAATTATCATTCTATACAGGCGGTGGAGGATCTTAAAAAATATAATACGGGAAATTATTTGGTTAACGAGCTTTTTTTCTATGTACGGGGCGAAGATATACTCTACTCTTCGGTAAGCACTTATTCCCTTCCTATCTTTATAAATGCCATATATGCATACAAGGATTGGAATTATAATGAGTTCTATGAGGATATCAATGTACTTAAAAAGCCGGTTTTCCGTCCGGGAGAGAATGTGCTGGTTAATAAAAACACTTCCGCACGGTTTGTAACTTATATGTATCCGGTGCCGGTAAACAGCGATAATCCATATGGAACGGTCATCTTTCTGATAAATGAAGAAAGAATAAAAAGTGTTATATCAAATGTGCTTAAGGATAATGAAACTAATGTTTTCATAGTGGACGAAAAAAACAACCTGATAACCTCGCTTACAGAGCATGAGCATCTCAATATAGGAGAGTTTTTAGATAATACAGGCTCAAAAACCGTTAAAGTTAATGGGGTTGAATATTTCATCTCCTCCGTAAAGTCGAAGGATACCGGTTGGATATATGCAGCTTTTGAACCTTCTGATAAGGCTCTTAAGAAGGTTTTTGACATGAGGATGAAAATATTTTACGGAATTGCTGCTATCGTCTTAATTGGAAGCGCCGTTATATATTTTCTTGTCCATATGAATTATTATCCTATTAAAAAATTGAAAAGCTTTACGGAACAAAAAACGGGTAATCCTCTTGACACCTGTAATGAGATTGAAGGCGTTCGCCTGGCAATCAATCATATAACCGCAGCCAGCAAAACACTGCAGCAAAAGGTTGACAACAATCGTGAAGCGGTTAAGGAGTATCTTTTGCAAAATCTTTTAAAAGGTACTTTTAAGGATTTGCCGGCTTTTTATGAGAAGGCCCGTGATATAGGTATTATGTTTACAAAGCCTTACCATAGGGCAGCTGTTATTTATTTGCAAAATCCTATGGGTATAGACAAGCATCTTTTTATCCGGGAGCTGGAAGGCCTTTTTCCCGGGACGATTGATGCATATAGCAAGGACCATATGGATGACAGCAAGATTGTATTTATTCTTTCTATGGACACAATGAGTAATTCCGACCTCGCCTCACATTTTTCCCATATGTTTAAAGAGATGAAAGAGAAATGGAAGCTGGATATAACCCTTGGTATCGGCAACCGGTACCAGGATATTTTTCTAATAGGCAAATCCTATATTGAAGCTTCCACATCCATTGATTATAAATTTATAAAAGGACATAACAATATAATATTTTTTGATGAAATTTCTTTTGAAGCCTCAAATATTGAGTGTTATCCAAGAAAGGAGCTGAATGAGCTTGAGCTGTCCGTTGTCCGGGGAGATATTGACGGTATTGCACAAACCATAGAAAATCTCATAGGTATTATAAAAGAGAATAATGTAACCTTGTTTATAGCACGATGCCTTTGTTTTGACATAATTAACACCATTATAAAGACCATGTATGAAATCAACAAGGAAGATACATTCCTGGCAAAGGACTATCCCGACGCAATAGGACTTTCGGAATTTGAAACAGTAGAAGAGCTTGCCCACATACTCCAAAAGATTTGCTTTGACATGTGTGAGTATATTCAAGAAAATAATATGAACCACAGCCGGGACTTGCTCAATGAAATTATTGTCCATATTCAAACCCACTGCATGGATTGCAATTTTTCCATCCAGAGTATGGCTGAAAATTTCCATATGTCACTATCAAATATAAGTCATTACTTTAAGGACCGTACCGGTAAAACCATTTCCGATTATATTAATTACTTTAGAATAGAAAAATCAAAGGAGATACTTAAAAACTCCGACCAGACACTTGACAACATTATTGCCAGCATTGGATACTATAATGTATCCAGCTTTATAAGAAAATTCAAGCAGCAGGTTGGGACCACACCCGGAAAATACAGGAAATTATATAGTAATGAGCCTTCCTCGGAGTGAAATTTATGTTAAGCTGCATATGTAGCCGGTTTTTATTGCAATTTGATTTATGAAAGGGCGTAAATATGGAAGGAATGGTTTTTAACATCCAAAGGTATAGTTTACACGATGGGCCAGGCATCCGTACTACTGTATTTTTTAAAGGCTGCAGTCTGCGGTGCTTTTGGTGCCATAATCCTGAATCAATGGACTTGAATCCGCAGATTCAGATATTCCCGCGAAAATGCATCAGCTGCGGCAATTGCTTTGAAGTATGCCCCTTTCATGCTCATTATATAAATGAAGGGCAAAGGTTTTTCAAGAGAGAGATTTGCCATGGCTGTGGGGAATGTGCCGGGACATGCTATGGTGAAGCACTGGTACTAACAGGAAAAATGATGACTGGTGAAGAAATTATCAAAGAGGTTGAAAAAGACCGGCCTTTTTATAAAAATTCTGATGGCGGGGTCACTTTTTCGGGGGGTGAGCCCCTTCTCCAGAAGGAATTTCTGAAAGCACTCCTTATGGGCAGCAAGGACAGAGGACTGCATACCACTGTAGATACAGCCGGAAATGTGCCCTGGCAATCCTTCAAGGAAATATTGCCTTATACCGACCTGTTTTTATTTGACATAAAAGCATATAGCGAAAAAATACACAAGCAAGCCACCGGTGCGGGAAACAGCAGGATAATCGAAAACTTAAAGCTATTAACAACTGAAAATAATGATATATGGATACGTATACCGGTTATACCGGATATTAATGATAACACGGAAGAGATGGAGAAAATTTCTGATTACCTGGCAGGGCTCAAAAGGATAAAACAAATAGAGCTGCTTCCTTACCACCAATTTGGTGCAGGGAAATATGAGACGCTGGGTATGGAGTACAAATCCATGAAATGTGTTCCTCCCAATAAAGAATTAATGGATAGGCTGGAAGGGCTATTCATCAAAAAAGGACTCAATGTAAAAAGGAATAAGAATCTATGAAAATGCCCGTCTATTGTTTTTTAATTGGACAGGAGGACGGCCGGCGGACAAATCGGCTGGTTTTTCTTTGTTTTCAATCAGACAATTCATGGTATATGGAGTATATATATTACAATAGGAAAACAAGTATGCTATAATAATTAACATGATTTATCGGCAGTAAAAATAAAAAAAGGAAGGTGAGGTCGTTGTTTGATAAGATAACCAAATCCCTTGTAATAGTTGCAATTCTTGTAGTGCTGGGAATCTGGCTTTCTACGGGAATATATACGGTAGATGCAGAGGGGGGAGAGGCAGCAGTGATATTAAGATTCGGCGAATATGTGAATACTGTGACCGACGAGGGGATACACTGGCATATGCCTTCTCCGATTGAGAGGATTGAAAAGATTAAAATGGATGAAGCCAAGAGGATTGAGTTCGGCTTTAGAACTGTAAGAGGCGGAGATACAAGGACCGCCGCACAGTATCAGGGAATTGACGAACAATCCTTGATGCTTACGGGAGACGAAAACATTGTAAATGTTGACGCAGCTATCCAATACAACATTAAAAACGTAGAGGAGTACCTTTTCAAAGTGGATGACCAAACCCATACGCTGGAAATTGCTCTGGAATCATCAATAAGAAGGGTAGTAGCAAATCACACCCTTGACGATGTCCTTACGGTAAGCAAGAGTGAGATACAGAATGCAATCCGTGATGATCTGCAGGGAATTTGTGACGACTATGAAATGGGTGTGTTTATTACTGCGGTCCAACTGCAGGATGTTGAGCCTCCGGGCGAGGTGGATGCGGCATTTAAGGATGTTGCCAATGCACGTGAGGATAAGAACAGCTACATTAATGAAGCAAATGGATACAGGAATGAAATAGTGCCCAAGGCAAGGGGTAATGCTGCCCAAATGCTCAATGAAGCAGAGGCGTACAAGGAGAAGAGAGTAGCCGAAGCTAAAGGTGATGTAGCCAATTTTGAACAGATCCTGGAAAGGTATCAACTGGGTAAGGAAGTAACCAGAAAAAGAATGTATCTTGAAACACTTGAGGAAATTCTGCCCAATGTTGAAAAGTATATTGTTGATGGGGATGGAAATACAATCAAATTTTTACCTCTTGAACAAAATGCATTAACCGGAAGGGAGGGCCAATAATTATGGATAATAATCAAAATGTGTACCAGTATAAAAAACCTGAATTTAACAAATATAAGGGTATATTAAAGCTTGCTGTGGGATTTGTCGTCCTGATCATATTGTTAAGCATAGCATTTAATGCTTTTACATTTACCGTAGAGGAAAGGGAGCAGGTAGTTGTAAAGCAATGGGGAAAAATTGTCAAGGTTGTAGTTGATGAAAAGACCGACGAAATTGTTGAACAGATCCATAATTACAATGAAGATATTAAAATAGTTGGAGGTAAGGGCCTGTTTCTGAAGCTTCCTATAATACAAACTACCGAGTCATATAAAAACATGCTTTTGACATATGATACGGACCCGAGAGAGGTAACAACCAAGGATAAAAAGAAACTGCTGATAGACAACTATGCACAGTGGAAAATAAAGAATCCTGTTCTGTTCATTGGGGTTTTAAAAACCCAGAAGGAAGCTTTTCAAAGGCTGGACGACATTATTTATTCCATGCTTAATGAGGAGATAGGCAAGGTGGATGCCCATGTAGTTATTTCCGAAAGGGATTATGTCATGAAAATGCTTAAAAGGATAACTGAAAATACAAATGAAAAGCTTGCCGGTTCCGGTGTTGAAGTGGTTGATGTAAGAATAAAGCGTACCGATCTACCCATTGAAAACTACGAAAATGTTTTCAACAGAATGAGGACAGAAAGGCAGCAGGCAGCCTCTAAGTACCGTTCCGAGGGCGAAGAGGAAGCACAGAAGATAAGATCGTCTGCCGACAAGGAAGCCACCATTATTGAAGCACAGGCATACGAAAAGGCAGAAAAAATAAAGGGAGAAGGGGATGCGGAAGCATTGAGGATTTATGCTGAAGCATACAACAAGGATATAGAGTTTTATGAATTCTGGAGAACCTTGCAAGCATATAAAGAAATCCTGGATAGTAAAACGAAGATTGTCATAGATCCTGATTCGGAATTTGCAAAGTATTTGTTCGGTTCCGAGTAAATATGGTATTTGATTAATATTTGGGGTAACCAGGAGTCCGCTCCTGGGAGCCCCAAATATTTTTAATAAACTATTGACCAAGGGGTCAAAATAATATATAATGAAAAAAATACTTATTGACCAAATGGTCAACGTTTGGGAGAGTGAAAGCTTTGAATATTATTGAAACCAGCCAATTGACCAAATATTACGGTAAGAACCGGGGTATTATCAATGTGAATCTTAAAATAACGGAAGGTGAAGTTTTTGGATTTATCGGACCCAACGGGGCAGGCAAGTCCACAACTATCAGAACGCTTTTAAATTTTATACACCCTACCTCGGGAATAGCAAAAATTTTTGGGATGGATTGTACAAAAGAAAGTGAAAGTATAAAAAAGGAAATCGGATACCTGCCTGCGGAAATTAACTACTATGACGACATGACGGTTTCAGACCTTCTTGAGTACTCCTCAAAATTTTATGAAGGAGATTTTGATGCAAGGACAAAAGAGCTGTGCAATATATTTGAGGTTGAGAAAAACAAGAAGATAGAAGAGTTATCCTCCGGAAACAAGAAAAAAACGGCCCTAGTTCAAGCTTTACTCCACAGGCCGAAGCTGCTTATTCTGGATGAACCTACCAACGGACTTGATCCTCTTATGCAGCAGAAATTTTTTGAAGTACTGAAAAATGAGAACAAAAACGGTACTACAATCTTTTTTTCCTCACATATTTTAAGTGAAGTACAGAAAATGTGCAGCAAGGTGGCTATCATAAGGGAAGGAAAAATACTCAAGATTGAAACCATAGATAATTTAAGAGCAAGCAATTACAAAAAGGTTACGGTGGAATTTGATTCTGCCGAAATGGCTGACGAATACAAGGCTGAGGGCATGACGAGCAAAAAGACCAGGGGGAGCCAGGCTTACTTCCTTTACAGGGGGCCCGTGGAAAAACTGGTGGCAAGCCTTTACCGGGTTAAAATCAAAAACCTTAATATCCAGGAGCCTGAGCTTGAGGAAATATTTATGCACTACTATGCAAAAGAGGAGGAATAAGTAAAATGTTGATCTTTTTAAGAGAGCTTAAAAGAAATAGAAAAGCATTCGTCATATGGATTTTAATACTGGCAGGATTTAATGCGATGATGTTTGCATTTTTCCCTTCCCTATCAGGGGAAGCCCAAAAAATAAAGGATTTAATGGATGTTTATCCTGATTCCATGAAATCTGCTTTTGGGCTTGACAGGCTCGACATGTCCACAATTATGGGGTTTTATGGTATTGAAAATTACCTCTTTATAGCACTGCTGGGCAGTATTTATGCAATGCTGCTGGGTGCGGGCATACTTTCAAAGGAAGAAAGTGACGGAACAATTGAGTTCCTTCTTTCAAAGCCTGTAACCAGGAATAAAATTGTTACGGGAAAGGCTTTATGCGTATTGTTTTATATACTTCTTTTTAACATAATAATGACATCTGCAAATTTTATTTTCTTTGAAATATTTAAAAAAGAAGCATACAGTATCAAAGCCTTTGTGCTGGTATCTGTCGGCCCGCTTCTTCTTCACCTGACATTTTCTGCTATAGGGTTTTTCATTTCAATGTTTATTGTAAAGGCAAAGGCCATATATCCCATAGCAATCGGAGCGGTAATGGGGGCCTATTTAATAAGTATCGTATCAAGCATCAGTGAAAAAGCCGAAGCGCTTAAATATATTACCCCATTTAAGTATGTTGATGCCTCTGAGCTTATAATTGAGGAAAAAATACGGATTGTATACCTTGCAATTATATTTTTTGTCATAACAGCTTCCATAACGGCATCATATGTTATATACAATAAAAAAGACATTACCATATAAATTAATCTTTGCTGCATGCAGTTAAATACGTCAAATATAGCGTGAAGGGAAGCATTAAGTAAAAATGTATAAAAAGTTTGAAGCCCTGGATGATGAAAAGAAACAAAGAATTATAAATGCGGCTATAGGAGAATTCCACGATAAAGGCTATGAAAATGCTTCTACCAATACAATTACACGGAATGCAGGAATATCAAAAGGGCTTTTGTTTCATTATTTCAAAAATAAAAAAAACCTGTTTTTTTATATTGTCAATTATGTAATAAACTCTATTATGGATGACGTTGAAGATGCCGGCATTAATAAAGCCCCCGACATTTTTGATAGAATAATCGACAGAAGTCTTGTAAAATTGGAACTGGCCAAAAAATATTCAAGGTTTTACAAAATCATTATTGATGCATATAGAAGCAATTGTGAAGAAATAAAAAAAGAGTTTAATGAAATATATGCAAAAATCTATAAACATCATCTGGCCAATTTTTTGGACGGCCTGGATACCACTAAATTCCGTAAAGGAATAAGTGCTGGTAAAGCGATTGAAATTATCCTTATGTGCATTGAGGGACTCGGGGAAAAGTATATAAAGCTTTATGATTCCAGAGATTCGGAGGAGTTAATCAAGGACATGGCTGCAATAAGGCAGGAATACATGGATTACCTTGAAATACTGAAATATGGCGTATATCCTGAAAATACTAAATAGTTTTTGTTTGTTCGCAGCCTGTTTTACAATTGCCTTCGGGAGCCATACCATTTTGCAGGGACTTGATTTCCAGTAATGCCAGTGTAATATCATCGTTCATGTTTTCCAGGTTTCCCAATTGTGAAAACATGACAACTTCATGAATAATATTGGCAAGTATGGAATTAATATCTTGATCACCGACTGTCAGGCACTCCAGAACCTTTTCCTCACCAAATTGCTTCTTTGACGGGTTTGTTATTTCCAGCAAACCGTCGGTATAAAGAAAAAACCTGTCCCCCGCATTTACGGTTATTATCCTGTCGGAGTAATTGGGATTTTCCAGCCAGTTGCTTATGGGAATCCCGGGAGACCTTAGAATTTCAAACCGGTTTTGGGAATACAAGATGGGACTTACGTTATGGCCGGCATTGGCATATTTCATTTCACCATTTTTAAGGTCAACTACCGCATAAAAAATTGTAATATATTGAGCCGTATCAAATCTATTTGAGTTAAACTCCATAAAAAGCTTATTTAAAGCTTTAGACGGGGATTCCTCCCTTTTATCGAATGAAAATTTTACAAAAATAGTGAGAAGAGAAGCCGGAACACCATGCCCCTGGACATCTGCAATATACATGCCTATTTTGTTTTCATTAATGTAGAATATATCTACAAAATCTCCCCCAAGAGCTTCACAGGGCTGATATATATAACCGAATCCAATATTATTGTCATTTAAACCGGCAGGCAGCATTTTAGTCTGGATTTTCCTTGCCATATCAAGGTCTTTACTTAGTTTTTTATTTTGAGATTCGATTTTCACATTCATTTTGTGGTTATCCGTAACATCTCTTAAAACTTCTACTACCGCAATGATTTCACCACTGTCATTTTTAACAGGTGAACTCATAACAGAAAAAATCCTGCCGTTGATTATTTCTGTTTTTTCATGTGTACTTCCGTCAAAAACTGATTTTCGAGACACGCAGTTTTCGCAGTAATCGTCTTTCCCAAGAATTTCATAACATTTTCTGCCTACCGGATTGTCTTTTAATCCTTCCCGCATGGCTTTATTGGCATAAATGATGTTGTTATCCCTATCGAGCACCCTTACCCAGTCAAGCATCCCGTCCATTATGTCCTTTGTAAATGAAACCTCATTGCTGTGAGGCAGTTTTCTTATCATAAAATACCCCTTTATAAAAATGACCTTTTTTTATTTCCCAGCTGCTGCAAGAAAATTCTATTATCAATGTTTAAAATCAACAGCCAGGTGTCATACCTAATTGTCGTACCTGAGTGCCGTACCAACTGGAACGGCACAACAATGACAAACCCGCGCAGGCTTAAAGCATTATCGGTTGATTTTAAACTCAGCTTTCAAAAAATTTTTTCACTGTAGTACTATTCTAATATTATCAGAATCTTATAAATCGGACAATATAAATATGTTGGTTTATAAGGTTTTTTTCGCTTAAGTATTAGTCAAAAACCAGGAAATCAGTAATAAATGATAAGCCTGCGTCAATAATATGTAATAACAGCACAAATGCTTATAAAAGGCAGAGAAAAGATTATAAGGACAAGGAGAAGATGTGATTTGCTAAGTAAAAAGAAAACAAACAGAAAATATATTAATACATCTTGCCCGTCGGCATTATCCGTATTTAACGAGACGCTTTATGAACTGTTTTTTTCGGCAGTAGGTAAAGGCTATGAGAATTTTGTCATTGTCTGTATCGGGACTGACAGGTCCACCGGGGACAGTCTCGGCCCGCTTACGGGATATAAGCTGAAAAACTTAAGGTATGATAATGTTCATATCTGCGGGACTTTGGATGACCCTGTCCATGCAAAAAACCTATCAGATGTTATGGAAAATATTAAGAAAGTATATAAGAGGCCGTATATTGTTGCCATTGATGCCTGCCTGGGAACAATGGAGCATGTGGGTTATATAACCGTAGGCGAAGGATCAATCAAGCCTGGTGCAGGCGTCAGTAAAGAGCTGAGTCCTGTCGGTGATATGTATATAACCGGTATTGTAAACTTTGGAGGATTTATGGATTTTTTGATTTTGCAAAATACACGGCTTAATATAGTTATGAAAATGGCTGAACTCATTTCAACAGGGATACGGTACACACTTTATAAAATAATGAATACAACCTCTCTTGACTTTTCTGAAGAATCTTTTTTATAAATCTTTTTCAGACTTTTAACCAACCAATAACTTATAATATTGTAGGCAGGTTATGATTGATAAACTGTTTCAAACAAAATTGCAGTACAGGTGATTACCTGTTAGCTATAAGTTTTAGGAGGTTATAAGTATGAATAAAAAAGGGAATATTGTATTGGGCGGGATATTAGTAATATTTGGATTGATGCTTTTATTTAACAGGGTTGATTTGTTTAATTTTTCTAATTATTGGGCCCTGGTATTTATTGTACTTCCGGGACTGGCATTCCATTATGCTTTTTTTGCAGGAGGGAGAAAACAGCCCGGCCTCCTTGTACCGGGAGGAACTTTGCTTGTTATTGGATTAACATGCCAGATATCCGACATGTTCGGTGTATGGCATATAATGTGGCCGGGATTCCTGGCGGCTGTTGCATTTGGTTTGTTTGAACTGTACTATTTTGGCAGCAGGGCAAAAGGTCTTCTTGTTCCAATAGCTATACTGGGAAGCTTATCCATTATATTCTTTTTTACATTTTCACTGGGGGGAATACTTTCTCCAAGTGTAAGAAGGTTGATAGCACCGGTTATAATTATTCTTTTAGGCTTGATTTTGCTTTTAGGCGGCGCTAAAAAAGAACACAATTAAATTCACATTTTTGTTAATAAAAATAAAATATCTGGTATAATAAAGATAATAGCTTGATTTGGAGATGATTTAATTGGATAAGTATATTTGTATGGCTTGCGGATATGTCTATGATCCGGAGATAGGAGATCCTGATAGCGGTATAGCCCCGGGTACCCGGTTTGAGGATATACCTGATGAATGGCTTTGCCCGGTATGCGGTGTCGGAAAGGATATGTTTGAAATCCAATAAAACGAGGTATGTGGAAAAGATGGGCAGGAAAAAAGTAATCCTTGGCTGGACCGGTGTATTCATAACATTGTTAATCTCAGGTCTATGGGCTTATTGGGGAGCTTTCGAGAATTTTCATGAAGGCTGGTACTCACCTTCCATTTGGGAAAATATCCTTATGATGGTTTTTCAATATTTGATATTTGCCATCATATTTGTTTTGCTGGCTTTAACCATATTGAGATGGAAAAGGATTGGTTTGCTGCTGCATTTTGCCCTGGGCATTTTTTGCATATGGTTTTTTTCAGGAGCCAGCTTTAATGTACTGGGGCTATTGATTGTAATTCCTTTTATTTTGTTAGGGCTTATTTACTATTTTGGAGATCCCTATCCCAAAAAATGGGCTTACAGGCTAATCATATTCGTACCGCTGATTATTATTCTGGCAATTTCAATTCCCCAGGGCATTAAGGTGTCACAAAGGATAAATGACAAAGATTTCGGAACCAGGATTGTTAAAGGAAATGGTGTGGCCCTTGCCTGGGCTCCAAGAGGACCTGGATGGCCCGATGAAGGAATTTCATGGGAAGAAGCGAAGGATATCTGTAAATACTTATCCCGTGACGGCATGACTATTATGGAAAAGGAACAAAATATCTGGCGTCTACCCACAGTTGACGAAGCCGTCCGTTCCATGGCAATTCATGGCGAAAATGCAATGGGAGTCTGGTTCGCGGAAGAAGAAAAAGCGGTATATGACAAAAGGCCGGATAAGGAGACCCCTTTGTGGGATGTCAATTCCAAGGTTATTTATTATTGGACAAGGGATACATCCATAAAGGATGAAAAACAAGCATATATTATTACATATCATGGCGGTGTTTATGATAAAAACAAGACAAATCAACAAAACTATCAGAGCTTTAGGGCAGTAAAAGAAGTAGAATAGGTTGCATAGCTGTTTTCGTCATATTCATACACTCCTTTTTTAATTTGCTTCTTCCTTTTCTCCATGTGACAGTCCATTCAGGGATGAGATATTTAAAAGCTTATTGCCCTAAATTAGTTTTATTGCAATATGAAGAAGTTGTGATATAATTTATATAGTAAAAAAACAGGTTGATAATTACATTAAAAGGAGTGGTTTATATATGCAAAAATACAGCAAGTCTGACATAGTCAGTATAGCGAGAGAGCAGGATGTCAAGTTTATCAGGCTTCAATTTACTGATATTTTTGGTGTAATGAAAAATGTAGCAATTACTGTTGAACAATTGGAAAATGCCCTTGATAATAAATGTATGTTTGACGGATCTTCCATTGAAGGCTTTGCAAGGATAGAAGAGTCCGACATGTATCTAAGGCCCGACCCTAATACTTTTGTCATTTTCCCCTGGAGACCCCAAACCGGAAAGGTTGCAAGGCTTATTTGCGACGTCTGCAATCCTGACGGTACACATTTTGAAGGAGCTCCAAGGTATGTTTTGAAAAAAGCCCTTGATAAAGCCGTCGGTATGGGATACGATGTTTTTAATGTGGGACCTGAGTGTGAATTCTTTCTGTTTTTGACCGATAATGAAGGAAACCCTACTACTATTACTCATGATAATGCAGGATATTTTGATTTGGGGCCTGTGGATTTGGGTGAAAATGCAAGAAGGGATATGGTATTGGCATTGGAGGACATGGGGTTTGAAATAGAAGCTTCACATCATGAGGTTGCTCCCGGACAGCATGAAATTGATTTTAAATATAACGATGCCCTTACTACTGCCGATGCCGTGGTAACCTTTAAAATGGTTGTAAAGACAATAGCTCAAAGGCATGGTCTTCATGCTACATTTATTCCTAAACCCATATTTGGGATAAACGGTTCCGGCATGCATACCAATGTTTCACTTTTTAATAAAGGCAAAAATGTTTTCTTTGACGAGTCCCAAGATATGCAGCTCAGCAGGGAAGCTAAATGGTTCATCGGAGGTTTGATGAAGCACATGCGTTCAATTTCTGCAATTACAAATCCGGTTGTTAATTCTTACAAGCGTCTTGTGCCGGGATATGAGGCACCTGTTTATATTGCATGGTCTGCCAGAAACAGGAGTCCCCTTATCAGGATTCCTGCCGCAAAGGGCAATTCGACCAGGGTTGAATTGAGATGCCCGGACCCGGCATGCAATCCGTATCTTGCCCTTGCCGTAATATTAAATGCAGGACTGGACGGCATTGAAAAGAAAATTATTCCACCTGCTTCCGTAGATAAAAACATATTCGATATGACCTCCGGGCAGATGAAGGAAGCAAATATTACCTCTTTGCCCGAAAACCTTAAAGAAGCCATTGATGAAATGAAAGCAAGCGAGCTTGTCAGAGACACTCTTGGCGCACATATATTCGATAAATATATTGAAGCAAAGAATAAAGAGTGGTATGATTACTCCACAAAAATTACCAGGTGGGAGCTGGAACAGTATCTTACCCGGTACTGATATGAAAAAATTACATTTAATAATTATAAAGGATATGCAATGAAGCTGAACCTTACAGGTTCAGCTTTGCCTTTTTAAGGGATGGTTTTTAATATGAAGAATATTTTCTCCCCGGAGGGATTATAAATGGAACCGGTAAGAATATTGATTGCTCTAAAAAATGATACAATTTTGCTAAAGCTTAAACAGGTATTTGTTGAGAGTGGGCATATTGTTGTCGATGCCGCAGGAGAAGGAAATGAATGCTTGAGGAAGATAAATGCACTTACTCCCGATCTGCTGGTAATAGAATACAATCTTCCCGGTATAAACGGATATGAAGTGTCCAAGGTCGTTATTGAGCAAAAACACTGCGGTGTTATTATGCTGGCTTCACAAGGACAGGAGGGCCTTATTGTAGATTTGCAGCAGGATAATAGCTTTATATGCCTTACCAAACCCATAAACAAGCAGACACTTTTATACACAGTTGAAGCTATGATTAAAAATCAAAGAAAGATTAAAGAGCTTGAAAAAGAAATCAGCAAACTGCGCAATGACCTGGATACAAGGAAGGAAGTGGAAAAAGCCAAGGGCCTTTTAATGAAACAGCTAGGTCTTAACGAGCAGCAGGCATTTAAAAAAATACAAAAACAGAGCATGGACAGGGGCATACCCATGAAGGAAATTGCCCGGGCGATAATACTGGCATATGATATTTAAAACATAATAAACAGCAATAGAATTTGTGGCAAATTGAGTGATGAAAGACAAAAAATTAGAATATTATTATATATGTAACCTGATAACCGGGCGGTGAATTTATGTCTGCCAAAAAGCCTATTATTGGTGTAACTCCATGGTATGACTATGATAAGGGCATAACATATATAAAAAAAGGCTATTTGGAAGCAATATTGGAATGCGGAGGAATTCCGGCATTACTTCCTTTTTATAAAGAGGAACAACTGGAAAATATTATTAAAGCATTTGACGGGTTCCTTCTTTCGGGAGGCAGCGATTTTGACGCTAAAATTTTTGGTGAAGATAACCTGCCGTGTAACGGACGAATATGTCCTCTGAGGGATAAGCTGGAGATCGGCCTAATTAAAAGTGCTGTCAGGTATTATAAGCCCATACTCGGCATCTGCAGGGGAATGCAGGCTATAAATATAGCAATGGGAGGATCTGTTTACCAGGATATTTACTCCCAGGCAGCAGGAAAAAAGCTGATCATGCATATGCAGAATGCACCGGGATGGTACCCTATCCATGAACTGCAAATAAGCTGTGATTCTTTGATATATGATATTTTGAAAACAACCTGCTTGAATGTCAATTCGTTCCATCACCAGGCAGTCAAAATTTTGCCGGATGGATTAAAGGCTTCGGCCTTCACCTCCGACGGCATAACCGAATGCATTGAATTAAGTGAACGGCCTTTTACTGTCGGGGTGCAATGGCACCCTGAACTCATGTGGGACAAAAACAAAATACATAAAAAGCTTTTTTACGCATTCGTTGAAGCCTGCGCTGTATGAAAAGATTACCGCAGGCAGCTTTGCTCTTGAAATGACAAATAAAACTATTCTTTTAAAAAAAATGGGAATGCTCAAAATGTGATAATCATTATCATTTACAGCCAAGACCATTTTTGGTATACTAAAAACAAGTAAAGATGGCACAAATTATAGTGTGATAATAAAATGTATTGTTGTTGGATGAAAGGGTTTTGTATATCATTTCAGAATTTGCTCTATATCCTGCTCATGGAAACCTTTTGGAATAGAAGAGCTTAAGAATAATCTTTGCAAAAACAGAGAAAAACAGATGGAAAAAGTTTAAGAATAGAATAAAGGGGAGGAAATGATGAACAAGCTAAATAACGAATTTTATTTTTCTGTCCTGTCGAAATTAGAAGTGGAAGGAAAAGATAAGCTGGAGTATAAAGTTAATCCTGAGTTTGGTAAGGGCAAAACTGTGTTATATAAAGTGGTGAATGGTTTGTACGTTTTTTTGACGGACCACATTATTTTAAATAATAAATTGGAAGGATCCCAGGCATTTCACAGTAAGGCTGGTATTTTTTATAAGATGTTTGAGGGGAAATTTTTTATTAATATTAAAAACAGA
>JANQLN010000064.1 GCA_028280575.1 Clostridia bacterium | reverse complement strand
TAAACACAGGGAGAATTCAGGTTGACAAAAACCAGTAAAATAGTATAAAATGACTTCATAAGCATTGGTATTACTGGTGTCGTCGACCCCCTAGGTTTTTTGCCCTGTGAGAGGTTGACGACAAAAAAGGTGTAAAACTAGAAAGGAAGCTCTTATTTCAAGAGCCTTTTACCCGATTTTGTACTGGGTTTAAATCTTACCAGAATGGTATTGAAATATGTCAGTCCCAACCTCAGACCTATCCGTATACCCCAGTTAAAATCTTACCAGAATGGTATTAGTATTGAGCAAAAAAATCTCCCATTATAATAAATAGGAAAGCAAACGCATATCAAGCATATAAGGTAAAAATTAGAAAACAGATTCATACTGCCAAGTTCAGGTATTATACCTATTTACAAGCTTGCAAACAGTATTCCAAGCCCTGCAGCTTATTTACTTGTTTCATAGCATCCAACTATTTCTCCATAATAAAGTACGTGAAAATCATTGTTAGTATAAAATTTATCATCTATTGATTTGTCAATGAGGGCAGGTTCCATGGCTTGCTTGTATACTACCTTGCATTCATAATGAATGTCACATTCCCCGATTAATGGTGTATTGGTTTTTTGCCCTTTGACCTCTGTAAATCCACATTCTTTGAATTTATCAAAATCCCTTCCAGATTTACTTCCGCAAAAACCCAGTTCCTTTTTCAAATTCCCGCTAAGTGGAACACTTATGGAAAACTCTCCCGCCTTATCTATTAATTCATATGTATGCCTTGAATACCTGACGGCTACCGTGAATACGGGTTTCCCCCAAATTATTCCCATGTTCCCCCAACCTATTGTCATTGTATTCTTTTTATCATGGTATTTTGTATTGAGAAATGCTCCTTTACCAATCTGCTCCACTACATCCTTTGCATATTCATTAAATTTAACTTCCTTCATCTATAAGACCTCCTATATTTATTTATTACATTATACCAGATTTCTACAGTTATTATTACTATATTCATCTTCCTATTATGATTTTTTGCAGCTTAAGCTGTTAATCGTAATTTCAAGTATTTCTACATTCTTCATTTGCCCACTGCTGAATTCATAATCATTCCGACCCGAATACTTTTTCATTATTGCATTGAGACCTTTTGCTTTTTCATCATCAGTCCTAACAATTTTTACTTCTCCATCACCTATTATACTTAAATATTTCATTGCCCATCCACATGCTTTTTCGGCTTTTACAAGCTCAATATCGGCCTCTATTTCAAAGCATACCCTGTTGTTTTTTTTAATAATGTCAAGCTTCTTTCCTTCTTTGGCACAATGCATATAAAGCTTGTCACCAATAATACCAAAATTCATAGGCACAACATATGGAACATTATCCAGGCACATTCCAATTCTTATGATTTGAGCCTTTTCAAATACATATTCAATAACTGATTGGTCAAATACTTCCTTTTCTTTTCTGCGCATACAAACTCCTTCATTTCAATATTTTCTGGTAGGACACAACGTCCAGCAGCCTGCCAAATTTCTTCCCAACCTCCCTGTAATGTGCACATTTTGAATACCCGTTTTTTTCAAACAGTTTTATGCTTTCATCATTTTCACTACAAATAACGGCTACTAAAACGTGAATACCATTCTTTGCAGCAAAGCTTTCAATGAATTTAACAGCCTCGCTGCCTGCCCCTTTTCCTAAGCAATCATGCTTTAGGTAAACTGTTATTTCTGCTGTTTTGTCATATGCTTCTCTTTTTTTAAACGGGGTGATAAGCACATATCCCTGTATATCATCTCCGTCAAGTATAATATATGTCTTGTAAACTGGTTTTTCAAAATATACAATTTCCCTCATTTCCATTTCAGTCAAGGGCCTGGAGTGAAATGTAGCAGTTGAGTTTTCCACGTAGTAATTGTAAATATCCAGCACAACAGGAAGATTTTTTTCGCTTATTTCCACAAATTTATACTTATACATTAAAGCCCCCTTTGTTATATTTTAATATTATATATCCTGTTGTCAATAAAGTAAATATTTTGAGTTTCCCCATTTTTTATTTAGAATAGTAAACATCATGAAATTCAAATGGAGCAAACTAGAAATTAGCCTGGTTATTACCAAGGCAAAACTAT
>JANQLN010000062.1 GCA_028280575.1 Clostridia bacterium | reverse complement strand
CATGGGGACACCCTCAGATTGCAATATCTTGAATATGCGCTGTCGCTGAGGCGAAGACAAGACTTTCATATCTTCTTCAGATGATGCTATCAGTATTTTGCTGCCCTCGTGCACAACTATTCTACCTTTGTCAGTTTTTTCTGTCATCGTAAACACCTCTTTCTTGTCATCTCTTATTCCAGCCTAAATCTATCTCTTTTAATAGGGCACAATTCTCTACCGATTGTCACGTACCGTTGTCTAATATCTCATAAGTTCATATACAATCTCTTATAAACTTCATTTATGTCTTTATATAAATTTTAACGTTACAATATATTTAACATATAATTACCCTTATGTCAAGTTTTTTATTACCAGTCTCTCATAAAATCTTTCAACAGCAAAAGTAGCTGGCAATTAAAGTCAGGCAGTGATATGAAACGCAGTACAGTAACCAGATGCATCTCATATTCCGCCAAACATATAATGTTGCACAAAAAAATGTAAGATTTCTTTGGGAAAGAGTTTGGTTTAAGTTAGATAAGAAGCCGTTAATCACAGTTTTTTTTAGAAACTCTTTGTGTAATTTGCAATAATATGCGGAATATGAGATGCATCTGGAAGTTCCTCCGGGAATACCCGACCCTTGTTCTCGACATTACCTTTTACATGGCCTTCTCGTTGATATATCGGGTGACCTCATTTTTCTTATGATCTGGGATTTCTGCAAGACACATTTCATAATCTGCATCAAGCATTAAGCTGTAGTCATCATCTGGGATTTCAATGTAAGCAAATTCTTTGTTGTAACGAATTTTCATTTTCATTTTACATCCTTTCCGCCGGACTGCATTGGCAGCAAAGAATACAAAAATGGCCTGCTCATTACGAATCAGATACTCTACCGATTTAGGTTATGCCAGAATATAAAGAGAGGCACCATCATTGAAATAGTGCCTCTCCTGTTGCTTTTCCGTATCGGTCTGGGTATGGTTCAGTAAGTTTCCCTATTGAACCGTGCCTTTACCCGCCTTTTTTTAAAACTCCATTTCATCCTTGCCTTTTTCATTATTAAATATCAAATTAACCATCTTCATTGGGCTGACTGTAGAAATTGCATGCTTGTATACAAGCTGCTGTTTGCCTTCGCTGTCCAATACTACAGTAAAATTGTCAAAGCCCTTGACGTATCCTTTCAATTGAAATCCATTTGTGAGATATATGGTAACCGGAATATGCTCTTTTCTCACCTGATTTAGGAATACGTCCTGCAGATTAATATTTTTGTTCAAAACTAAAACCTCCTTGAAATTATATAATATCTTTTGTATTTACCAAGTAAACCTTAAATCATATTTTACTAGATAATGCCAGTAGATGCAATATATTTATATATGTTTTTTACTATTTCCTCTAAACTTTTGTTATAATCAACATTTATCCACTTGATTTCCTTCATGGCATTAAACCAGGTCAATTGTCTTTTTGCATACCTTCTGGTATTCCTCTTTAACAGTTTAATAGAATCATCTAATGATGACAATCCCCTTAAATAATATAATATTTCCTTATAGCCAAGTCCTTGAAGTGAAGTTTTGCCTATATCGTATTTACTTTTTAACAAAGTCCTTACTTCCTCAATCAAACCCTTTTCCAGCATAAGGTCAACTCTTTTGTCTATCCTTTCATAAAGCTTTTTTCTATCGGTTTTCAAACCAAACAATATAAAGTCATGTTCAGGCATCTCACTGCGGGACACCATTTCATGATAAGTTATAGGCTTACCTGTAAGCTTGAATACCTCAATAGCTCTTATAACACGTTTGCGGTTATTAAAGTGTATCTTTTCAGCCGCTATAGGATCAATTTTTTCCAATTCCTTGTGCAAATATTCATTTCCCTTAGCTTTTGCAATATTCTCCAGTTCCATACGCAGACCCCAATCCGCGGCCATTTCGGAAAATTGAATGTTATATACAAGTGAGCTTATATACTGGCCTGTTCCACCTGCAACAATAGGTACTTTATTATTTTTCAGAATTTCACCGATATAATTTTCCGCAAGCTCCTTAAACCTTACAACGCTAAATAGTTCGTCGGGATAAACCTCATCAAGGAGATAATGTTTTATACCTCCCATTTCTTCAGGAGCCGGTTTAGCAGTTCCAATGTCCATATACCTGTATACCTGCATCGAATCGGCGGAAATTATTTCTCCATTTATCATTTGAGCTAATTTTACCGCAGTAGCGGTTTTCCCTGATGCCGTAGGTCCAACAATTACAATAACGCTTTTTTTCAATTAATACTCACTCCCGCTGCCCCTTATAGCTTTCTTTTAAACATCTTTTCTATTTCCAGCTTGTTAATTTTCACAGTAACAGGTCTGCCATGAGGGCATGTCAAAGGATTATCTGTTTTTGAAAGCCTTTGAAGCAAGCTTTCCACTTCGGGAGCACCCATAACCTTTCCGGCTTTTATAGCATTTGTACAAGCTATTCTATACAGTGTTTCGTTGAGAATTTCTTCATACTTTTTATTATGAATTTCAAAAAATGCATCTATTAATTTTGTAAACTCCTCCTTTATATCCTTAACCTTACGGTCATATGGAACCGACCTTAATAATATAGAATTATTCCCAAATTTCTCGTATCTGAATCCCAGCTGTTCAAACAATTCCTTATTTTCATTGATCAATCCGATTTCTGCCGGGTTGATTTCAATTACAACGGGAGGAATAAGTGATTGATTGAAATTTTCCATATTATTCATATTCTTTTTCAATTTGTCATATATTATCCTTTCATGTGCAGCGTGTTGGTCTACCAGCAGCAGTTTTTCACCCTGCTCAATCAAAATGTAAGTATTGAAAAGCTGGCCTAAAAAGATACTTCCTGAAAACATGTTTTTTTTATCTTCAGCTTCCTTCGGATAAGCCGGTTTATCTTTATTGTCATTCGTTTTTAAATAGGTTTTGTTTTCAATATCAAACCCTGGCAATTTACTGTTTTTATCATATTTTAAATCGGCTTTATAGTTCGGAGCATCCGGATTTGTTTTGCCATCAGAAGGTTTTTTTAAATTGTCCTCCCGCCCGCCAATCTCAGGTTGACTGTAATTAAGCAAAGGCTCTGCAATACCTTCATGGCTCTCTTGTGTAAGGGAAACTCCTTTGGATAATGCCTGCCTTACACAATGGTATATTGCCCTGAAAACATTTTGCTCATTTGCAAAGCGTACATCTATTTTAGTCGGGTGAACGTTTACATCCACAATCTGCGGGGGTACGTCGATAAATAACACCGCAAAGGGAAACTTCCCCTTTATAAGGTAGTTTCGATAAGCTTCTGCAAGGGCTGAGGCTATAAGGCTGCTTTTAATATACCTTGAATTTACAAAAAAGGTCTGGTTTTTCCTGCTTGCCCTGGCAATTGCTGAATTTCCAATATAGCCTCTGATTTTTATATTGGAATCTTCAGATTCTATTTGAATGCAGTTTGCAGCAATTTCCTTGCCGTATAGACTGTAAATGGCACTTAGAAGGTCATTATTGCCCGGAGTATGTAAAATTCCTGCTCCTTTGCTTGTTACTCTGAAAGAGATATGGGGATTGCCAATGGCAATCCTGTTTACCATGTCCGTTATATATCTTGCCTCGGTTGCGTCCTGCTTTAAAAATTTATACCTTGCCGGAGTATTATAAAAAAGCTCTCTTACCGATATGGATGTACCCTCTCTGCATCCTGTTTTTTGAACGCTTTTAATATTTCCACCCTCAATAACCGCTTCCATTCCAAAATCCCCGCCTCTTGTTTTTGTCGCAAGGCGGACCTTTGAAACTGAAGCAATACTTGCAAGGGCCTCACCCCTAAAGCCGAGGGTTTTTATATTATCAAGGTTTTCAGAGCCGGTTATTTTGCTGGTCGCATGCCTTTCAAAAGCCATTTCAACATCATCATGCTCAATACCGTCTCCATTGTCAATAACCCTGATAAGAGCAATGCCTCCCTTTTCAATATCAATATGAATACTTGAGGAATTGGCGTCAATTGAGTTTTCCACAAGCTCCTTTACAACGGATGCCGGTTTTTCTATGACTTCACCTGCAGCGATTTTATTTGTAGTGTTTTCATCCAGAACTATTATATGTCCCATAAATTACTCCCCTTACAGCCTCTATGTTTTTTTTGCTTTCTCTTTAAGCTTCCAAAGAAGATTAATTGCCTCAACAGGTGTAATAGTATTTATATCAATATGGAGAATTGAATCGATTATATCTCTTCCTCCATCTTTTTTAGCCCCATAGGCAAAAAGCTCTATTTGGCCTTCCATAGGCCTTTTGGATTTTCTTATTCCTTTATTGCCCTTACTTATGTCGGCATCCTCAAGTTCTTCAAGTATTTCTTTTGCCCTTGATATTACGGGCTGGGGAACTCCTGCCAGCTGGGCAACCTGTATTCCATAGCTGTCGTCGGCTCCTCCTCTTATTATTTTCCTTAAAAAAATGATCTCGTCTCCTTTTTCTTCCACTGTTATGCAGTAGTTCTTAACACCTTTAAGTGTACCCTCCAGCTCCGTAAGCTCATGGTAATGTGTTGCAAAGAGTGTTCTTGCACCAAGCATTTTGTCGTCACTTATGTATTCGATAACTGCCCATGCAATACTAAGGCCATCATAGGTGCTGGTCCCCCTGCCTATTTCATCAAGGATAAGAAGGCTTCTTGAAGTGGCATTCTTTAAAATATGTGCTACCTCCGACATTTCAACCATGAAGGTGCTCTGCCCCGACGCAAGGTCGTCCGATGCTCCCACCCTTGTAAAAATCCTGTCGGTGATTCCTATTATTGCAGAATCGGCCGGGACAAAGCTGCCTATTTGAGCCATTAGGCATATTAATGCGGTTTCCCTCATGTATGTAGATTTACCGGCCATGTTTGGACCTGTTATTATTGAAAGCCTGTTTTCATTAAGGTCCATTAAAGTGTCATTTGGAACAAAGGTACCCTTTTCAATCATTTTTTCGACAACAGGATGTCTTCCGTTTACAATATTAATCTCATCACCGTCGGTAACTTCAGGCCTTTCGTACAATTCCCTGTCGGCTACTTCAGCCAGTGAAACAAGTGCGTCCAGAGTTGAAACCGCTCCTGCAGTCTTTTTGATCCTGTCTGTCTCTTTTGCAATATCTTCCCTTACCTTTATAAATAAATCATACTCCAATCCCACAACTTTCTCTTCCGCGCCCAATATTGTATTCTCAATTTCTTTAAGCTCAGGTGTTATATACCTTTCATTGTTTGCAAGAGTCTGTTTTCTGATATAGTGCCCAGGCACCAATGAATAATTGGATTTTGTTATTTCAAGATAGTATCCGAATACCTTGTTAAAGCCTGTTTTCAAATTCTTTATTCCTGTTTTTTTCCTCTCTTTTGCTTCAAGCTCTGCTATCCAGGTTTTTCCTTCTCTTGATGCTGTTCTCAGCTTGTCCACATTTTCATTATATCCGTCCTTAATTATGCCTCCCTCCTTAACGGAAACGGGAGGCTCATCTATAATTGAGCTTTCTATAAGCCGGCATATATCCGACATAGGATCAATAGAGTTATATATAAATTGGTTTAAATCAGCTAGACAGTCTTTAAGTATGGATTTGATATGGGGAAGCTGTCCAAGTGACTTCTTCAATGCCGTCAGGTCCCTGCAGTTTGCACTACCCATTACAACCCTGCCTATAAGCCGTTCTATGTCATAAATATTATTAAGGAGCTCTCTTGATTCGGCTCTAAGCATGAATTTTTCCTTAAGCTCCGAAACCGCCTCAAGTCTTTGGCATATATCCTGTTTTTTAAGCAGGGGCTGCTCTATCCACTTTTTTAGCGTCCTGCTTCCCATTGAAGTGACAGTTTTGTCCAGCACCCAGAGAAGTGAGCCTTTTCTTGATTTTTCCCTTAATGTTTCCGTAAGCTCAAGATTTCTTCTGGTAGATGCGTCAAGCATCATATATTCCTCAATATTATAGCTTTCAATTTTGCCTATATGCTTAAGATTTGCCTTCTGTGTATGATTGATATATCCAATAAGTGCACCTGCCGCATTAAGGCCGATATTGTCCAAATCCCTTAGGATGGAAGCTTCACTGTCATTAAACAAACTGCGGATTGTTTTTTCTGCATTTGCTGTTTCAAAACTGCTGCCGGGAACCGTTGAGAGATATGTTTTAAAGCGTTTATTAATTATACCCGTTAAATCACTGTTATAAAAGTCTTCGTTTACAATCATTTCAGAAGGATTAAACCTTGCTATTTCGTCAAAAAGCTTTCCCGTTGTATTTCCCCACGTGATTTGGGCAGTCATTAATTCACCTGTGGAAATATCCGCTACGCATAAGCCATATGAAAAGCCCTTACCGTATACGGACATAATATAGTTGTTGCTTTTTTCATCAAGCATTTTGCTGTCTGTTATTGTACCGGGAGTAACAACCCTGACTACATCCCTCTTGACAATTCCTTTTGCGGCAGAGGCGTCTTCCACCTGCTCACAGATTGCAACCTTGAATCCTTTATTTACCAGTCTGGCAAGATAATTGTCTGCCGAATGAAAAGGTACCCCACACATGGGAGCCCTTTTTTCCATTCCGCAATCCCTGCCGGTCAGGGTAATTTCCAGCTGTTTGGAGGCTGTTTCAGCATCTTCAAAAAACATTTCATAAAAATCCCCCAGCCTAAAAAAAAGAATGCAGTCGGCATATTTTTTTTTGATGTCAAAATATTGCTGCATCATAGGTGTAAGTGCCATTGTTTTAAACCCCACATAGTCCATACTATAATTATGAGCAATTTGCGCTGCGTCAACACAGCGCAAATTGCTTATTATAAAAAAAGCCCAGTTTTAAACTGAAACTTTTTTTATCATATTGTGTTTTATTTATTATATACTTCCTCTGCTTTTTTGACAACATTTTCAACTGTAAAGCCAAATTCTTTAAATAATACATTATATGGGCCGGAAGCACCAAAAGTATCTATACTGACAATGCCGCCATCCAATCCGGTGTACTTATGCCATCCGAAGGAAGTAGCAGCTTCAACGGCCACTCTCTTTCTCACAGACAATGGAATAACAGAATTTTTGTATTCATCGGATTGTTCTTCAAAGATATCCATAGAGGGCATGCTTACTACTCTCGAATCAATATTTTTTTGAAGCAGGACCTTTCTTGCTTCGTATATGAGCTGGACTTCGGAACCGGAAGCAATTAAAATCAAATCGGGAACTTCCTTTTGAGAATCAACAAGTATGTACCCGCCCTTGAGAGCATTCTTATTGGTTTCATTTATTTGCGGCAGATTTTGCCTTGTCAGAACCAGAGCCGTAGGTCCGTCCCTCCTTGTCACGGCAGCATACCATCCTGCCGCTGTTTCAGTTGCGTCACATGGTCTGAATGTATTAAAACCAGGTATACTGCGAAGGGCTGCAAGCTGTTCGACAGGCTCGTGAGTCGGACCGTCCTCACCTACTCCGATACTGTCATGGGTAAGAACATATACAAGGGGAAGCTTCATTAAAGCCGAAAGTCTCATGGAGTGTTTCATATAGTCGGAAAAAACAAAAAATGTAGCAACATACGGAACCAGACCACCATGAAGGGCCATACCGTTTCCAATAGCGGCCATTGCATGCTCACGTACGCCAAAATGAAGATTTGAGCCTGAATGGTCTTCGGGCGTAAAGTCCTTTCTGGTTTTCATAATAGTTTTATTAGAGGGAGAAAGGTCGGCAGAGCCCCCGATTAAATTTCCCAAAATACTTGAAAGCTTATTAAGTATTGCACCGGATAAAGATCTTGTAGCAGCCGCTTTATCGTCAAAGCTCCAAAAGCTTTCGTCATCCAGCAGATGTAAAGGTGCTTCATTAATTGTCCATTTTTCAAATTCAGCGGCCAGGTCAGGATAATTTTGCCGGTACTCCTTATACAAGCTGTTCCATTCATCTTCCTTTTCAGCCAAGCTGTCAACGATTTCATCCATATGGCCGTATACTTCACCAGGAACCTTAAATGAACCGTCTTTGTCCCATTTCAAATATTCTTTTGTCAGGATAAGGTTTTCTTCTCCCAGCGGCTCACCATGTGCAGATGCCTTGCCCTGTTTTGCAGGACAGCCATATCCGATCAAGGTTTTAACAATAATAATACTTGGCTTTGATTTTTCGCTTTTTGCCTCTTCTATCGCCATACCAATAGCATTGGTATCATTTCCGTCATCTATGTTAATGACCTGCCACCCGTATGCTTCAAAGCGCTTGCCTACATCCTCCCTGAATGTTATATCGGTGCATCCTTCAATAGAAATACCATTATCATCATAAAGGACAATTAATTTGCCCAGTCCCAATGTGCCTGCAAGAGATGCGGCTTCCGAAGTTATACCCTCCATCATGCAGCCGTCTCCCGACAAGGCATATGTATAATGGTCTATTATTTCATAACCCGGCCTGTTGAAGTGCTTAGATAAATAACTTTCCGCCATTGCCATTCCCACACCATTTGCAAAGCCCTGGCCCAGGGGGCCTGTTGTTGTCTCCACACCCCTGGTGTGTTTGTATTCAGGATGTCCCGGAGTTAAGCTTTCGTATTGTCTGAATTGTTTTAAATCGTCTATTGTAAGCCCATATTTAAAAAGATGAAGCAATGAATAAATCAACATAGATCCATGGCCTGCCGAAAGTATGAATCTGTCTCTATTAACCCATTCAGTGTTTGCAGGATTATGGTTCATATGATTTGCCCAAAGCTCAAAAGACATTGGAGCTCCACCCATAGGAAGTCCGGGATGGCCGGATTTTGCCTTTTGTATGGCTTCTGCAGATAGAATCCTGATACTGTTAATACATTTTGTTTTAATATCGCTCATAATTATCCTCCTCGGTAAATATGCCAGAAGTCCCCTGGGAAAGTCCGAAAAGATTACTGCAGGACTTTGTCCAAGGCTCCTTGATTATTTATCATTTTTTGGTCATGCATATTATAACATAGGGGGGATTTATCTGCAATCAAAAAAGTATAAAATTTACTACATAATGAAAAAACATTTCATTAAAATGTTAATAAGTAACAGTATCGTTTTTATCCTAAATCACATCTGCATTGCCTCTGGATATTAGTTTATATTCCATCAGGCGAAAAACTCTGCTTCGACTGCAGCACATAAGGTGTGGTACACCGGGAGGTGGTATTCCTGGACCCTGTAGGTTTCCTCAGAAGGCATTTTTATAGTAATATCACACAAATCCTTCAGCATTCCTCCGTCCTTTCCCGTCATGCCAATGGATTTAACTCCAAAGGCCCTTGCTACTTTTGCTGCATTGGATACATTGGAGGCATTTCCGGAGGTGCTCAGGCATATTATAACATCCCCTTCACATGCGTACCCATAGACCTGCTGGGCGTATATCATATCAGCCGCCACATCATTTATGAATGCTGTTGAAAGGGATATCTGGCTTACCAGGGAAATTGCAGGCAGGGCACCCTGAAGGCTTTCAGAAAGGTAATCCGCATCTTCATTGAAAGCAGCCCTTAACTTATCCCTGTCTGTGTCAGGTATTTTACGCTTAAGCATAAACCCTTTCATCAATTCTCCCACGATATGCTCTGAATCGGCTGCACTTCCACCGTTGCCGCAGATCATAAGCTTACCCCCGTCTTTATAGCACTGCCGGATTATTTCAAAGGCTTTTTCCATATCATCCCTGCAAATCAACAGCTCCGGAACCTTTGCAAACATCTTTTCAAAAATTTTTTCCGCCGGTTTTTTCATAATAAAATCACTCCTGTATATTAAAGGCTGCTGCTCACCCCTTTAATATTTCTTCATGCCTCTCAATTATTTCTCCAGTGCTCGCCGTACCGGTAGTTCCTATCTTTTTTATTGTTACTTCAGCCGCCATATTGGCAAAAGCTGCTGCTTCCCAGGGTTCCACACCTGTGGCAATGGCACAGGAAAATGCCGAAAGAAAGGTATCTCCGGCTCCGCAGAAATCAATGGGAGGCTTCACATGACAGCAAGGCACATGGACAACCGATGTGCCGTCGGTACATAAGCACCCTTTAGACCCCAGTGTCATGCACACATAGGACTTCTTTTCCCTTGCAAGAATACTCGCTGCTCCAGCAATCCCTTCAAACTCAACGTCTTTTGGCAGCGGCTTATTATATGCCGCTTTGTACCCCTCAACTTCATTGGGCTTTAAAAAGACTCCCCTATACTCTCCAATCCTGTCACGGCTGTCCACAACTATTCTTTTGCCCAGAAGTCCCCAATAAGCTATTCTCTCCCTCACTGCAGGTGTAATGCAGCCAAAAGCAAGCTGGTCGGAAACACATAAAACATCTATATTGCCGATTATTTTATCCAATTGGTCAAGCAATTTTGCTTCAATATCCTCCGGCATTGGTATATAATTGTGAAAGTCAAGCCGCGGGTCCTCGTATGCAACATGAGATATGCCTTTTCGCATGGGCTTGCAATAAGCATTTGTAAAGACTTTTCCACCGGCCACTATTCCATCCGTATTTATTCCTGAATTCCGAAGCTTTCCGATAAGCAAATCTCCGCGCCAATCCTCCCCTACTACGCCAAGAACCTTTAAATCCAAAGGTTTCAGCGCGGCAATATTGGCAGCCGCATTTCCCCCTGCTCCCGGAGACATCCTTTCATCAACCACCGGCAGCGGAAAATGGGGTGTTTCTCTTGAAAGCTCACTTTTAGTCATATCTGCAATCCAATAGACATCAAGAGCAAGGTCACCGATCAGCCCAACCCGAATCCCGGGTATTTTGTCAATAATTCCTTCAAGCTTTTCAGTGCTTAAGCCTTTAAATATTTCCATACATTAATCTATTCCTTTCTCAGTTCCAGGAAGCCTCTGAATGAGCTTTTTATAAAGGTTGGATATGGTCTCTTTGTGGTCTCCGCAGAAATGCCAGCCCTTTCCTCCCATGCTGGTAGGCCTGTTCACTATATTCTTCCTTGGCCTGTAATAATAAAACGGGTCATTATAGCCAATTCCAGACCTGTAATCCCCAAGGTCTACCAAATCAAAGTTGGCAGTGGTAATGGCAAAAGTAGAATAACCCAGATTTCTTGAAATAGACAGGCCTTTTAAAAACACCTCCGGTCCGATAACTCCCGAGCCGAAATTTAAAAAAACACCCCCATCCAGTTTGGATACGGAATAGCACATTTTATGGAAATCAATACCACTGCAGTATCCAATAGCCGCAAAATCAACAATGGGATGCTGGTGGATAATATCTGTTCCAATTGCAATATGGTAAGTTGCGGGAACATGGCTTTCATATGCCCGGTAAAGTACGCATTCATCTTTATAGGGAAATTTATCCTGGTTTTTATCCATGTACACCGCAAGGCTCTCGCCATAACCCAGTCCTTTTTCGGCACCTTCAAAGAGTGCTTCATTCATCCATCTTCCTGTTTCTTCCCACATGCCAAAGGAACCATCCTCAATGGCTGTTGATACATCCTCCGAAGTGCCTCCGTTAAAGGCGAGCTCAAAATCATGGATACTCCCGGCGCCGTTTGAGGATATATGGGTAATAAATCCTCTGTGCACAAGCTCAATCAGGTAACGGGACAATCCATTTTTAATCACATGGGCTCCCATAGACCATATAACAGGCCTTCTGGCTTTTCTTGCAATTACTATCCTTTCAACCAGTTCGTCAAAGTCGGGGCCTCCCCATTCCGGGACTTCATCAATTCCGGGACGGGCCATATTCTCAATGGTTACAAGGTTAGTCCTCTCTTTGACCGGGTAGGTCTTAATATTTGAAAAATCAAGCCGTCCCGGAACACTGACGTTTTTATCGGGCATATACTCCCACTCCCTATTAATACCTTGATTTTATGTAAGGCAAATTATTAAATGCCCATCCATAGCAATAATTCATCCAACTGTTCAAAATCACCCACGATAGCATGGGCACCGGCTTTTATAAGCCTTTTTCTCTTGGCAGGGTTTATACCGCATCTATTCTCTTCATCACTGGCTATACCCAATGTAAGGGCATCCACTTCTCTTCCAAGGGCAATCTCTACCTTTCCGTCACCAATTACCGCAAGCTCACTGCCATGTATCTTGTTGTCCTCTAAAAGCCTTCGCAGCACTGCCTCCTTTGAACAATCCGCTTTTTCCAAAGGAGCGCCGCAAACTTCCTTGAAATACTTTATAAGACCCAGTACTTCAGCCTCGTGTTTTACATCCGGGTCATCAGTTCCGCTGGCTACATAAATTTCAACACCCCTGTTAAACAATGCCTTAAGAAAGTCCTTGCTTCCTTTTACCAGATAATCATAAACCGTACTTTCTCCCGTTTTTATCCTTTTAATTCTATTTCTCACCGGGTTCATCAATCTCCTGTTATACTCGGCCTTATACCACCATGGGTCTTTACTTGCTCCCCGGTTTCTTCCGTGTCTCATAACAGCTTCTGCCAGCCATTCCATCTGATAGTATGTTTGTATGCCTGTCGACCGGTCTATGTAATCCCGTACCTCTTTTTCCAGCTTGGGGTCTATCTCTGTTTTGCCCGCAATCATCTCCAGCATCAGCGGCTCCATTATACTTTCCCAGCCATGACGCAGGGTAGAAAGTGTGCCGTCAAAATCAAACAATGCCGCCTTTAGCCTGGGGCCCTCATGATTTGAACTTACTAAAATTTCCATATATTTATTGACCTCCGTTAATTCATTATAAGCCTTAAAGGCTCATTATACAAGTTATTTTAATATTTGAGCATTCCCCATTTTTAACATTGAAAAGATTTATGTGTATAATGAAACAGTTATCATTGGGAATGAATTTAGAAAATGTTAGTGTATAGGTTCTT
>JANQLN010000038.1 GCA_028280575.1 Clostridia bacterium | reverse complement strand
CTACCATCAAACTACAAACAAAATACATACTACACATTTCCACAGGATCACTGGTGCAAATCCACATACGTATAGGTTCAAGGGTTGTTCTGGCTTCCTTAATCCTTGAGAGAGCATGTTGATTTGTTTTCCATATTTCATCTGATGCCCCTGAGAAATCTGAATACAGACTGTTAATCACTTTTTTGCGTGCACTCATATTGGTAGCCATATCTGAAATATCACCAATATCCAATGCTAGTATTAAAGCCTCCACATCCTTTGAGCTGCCGCCCATGGTCGTACCGGGCCACCTATGAGGTTTCTTTGCTTCACGTTGTTCTTTTTCAGGGCCACCAATCACTGCGACTGCACCAAATAAGCTATCTCCTTGTTTCATTGTTTTTGCATGTTTTAGTGCATCGGCTGTACTTTCTCCAAAAACAAGTTCAATCATATTACTTTTATAACCACTTTCCCACTTGCATGACCATTTGCTACATACCGCATTGCTTCAGCCGAATTTTCTAATGAATAGACCTTTTCAACAACCGCCCGTATCTTACTGTCTTTAGCAAGCTTTGTTATGTATTCCATATCTTTTTGATTAGATTTTGCAAATAAATTACACATTTTTTTTGAGCCTAAGAACATTAATTTACCAAAAAAGAGTGTCTTAAACACCTGTGACAAAGCACCACCAACGAACACACATTTTCCATTTTGATTTAAGCATCTTTTATAAGCAGAAAGAGCGTAATTACCATTTATAGCCAATATGAGATCATATGTTCCGATCTCTATACTAAAATTCTCTTTTGAATAATCAATTACTTTATCAGCACCTAAGAGTTTTGTCTGCTCTACATTTTTGGAACTGCAAACTCCTATTACTATCGAACCAAAATATTTGGCAAGTTGGATTGCAAAAGTTCCCACACCACCACTGCTGCCAACAATTAGAATTTTTTGTCCACTTTGAATATTTCCTTTATCACGTAATGCCTGTAGTGCTGTTATTCCTGCTATTGGCAGGGCTGAGGCTTCTTCAAATGATAGTTTTGCTGGTTTTAAAACAAAAGCTTTTTCTGGTGCTGTTGTGTATTCAGCAAACCCTCCGAATCCAAAATCAGATATGTCGCCGATCACTTCATCCCCAACTTTAAAAGTATGAACGTTCATACCGACAGATTCAACAACACCAGATATATCAGCCCCAAAGATCTTTTTTTTAGGAGCGTGTCCCATTTTATATAATCGATAATCAGCAGCATTCACTGATACCGCATTAATTCTTACCAGTAATTCATTGTTATTCGGAATTGGTTTTTTTATATCACAATATATTAATTTATCTTTTGCACTCTTGTTATACAATAACCCTTTCATAATTACCTCCTATTTTATACTTATGCCATATGCCCATATACAAACTAATTTGTTTAAATTCATTTTTATAGTTAACAGCTAAATCATACATTACTTTCTAATATTTACACTCTATTCTTGTGTTCTTAAATTTTGAAAGCGGAAAGCTTAACGATTCATATTCCTTATTCTTCATGTTCACCCCACCCCTGTACCATAAATCAATGTTTTCATAATCTCTTTATAACCCCCGTCTTATCCTCACTGTTAAACCTATTGCTGCTATAGAAATTCAGTGTACTTTCATTCTTCGAATCAGAACATATGTTTGCATAGCAGTAATGAGTCTTTTCTTACCTGTACCATAGTTCATCTATAAACCATATGGATTATTGTATATTTATTCCATAGATTAGTCAATAAAGCAAAATAAAAAAAATGATTATCATGCAATATACTTTTTATATATTTATCTTCATATTTTAAACTTTCATTATGATTAAATAAAAAAGGCATTGCATCCAAGATAAGGCAGCGTATTTGATTTACACTATTTTCTCTTAGTTTCAATTTTACTAATATATATGCACCATTTAAAATATGAAATTTAAAAAACTTATTGGGCTGGTTTTACGATGCTTTGCAGGTTGTTTTATTGTGCTATGTAACAAAAATTAGTTCCATCAAATCTGTAAGTCATCGTATTAGTTCCATAACTCTCCTCAAGCGTAACTCCATCTAATTTATATTTATAACTGCTTAACCATGCATATATTTGATTATTTTCATTATTAAATTGATAATTACCTATTTTTAAAAAATATTCATCTTGAAAAACTGATCGCTCTTTTAATATTCCTTTCCATGCTTGAATAAACTCTCCATCTTTTATATACCACAAATAAACTTCACAAACAACCACTCCTGTACCTCCTGTCCTAGTTACTATTTCAAATATTTTTTTGTTTCCAACTTCTACAGGATCAGCTATAGGATTATATAAATTCCAACTTTCTACTTTCCAATCTAGCTCTATTATTAAGTGGTATCTTTCATCATGTTTTTTATCAAAAATAAAGAATTGCCCTAAATTTACTCCAGCCTCAATTTTTGCAACTACTTCCAATTCAGAATCATTATCTAAATTGGCTAGTTCATATGAAAGTCCATCATAATAATATGTGTCATTCTCTCCTTGTTCTTCTATCCATTTAATAATTTGTTCTTTGGACATATCATGTTTATTTTTTTTTATATTATTATATTCAGTAGAATTATCTACTTCGTTATTTTTTTTATTATCAGCATAATATTTAGCGAAAAATATTGATAACATAAATATTCCTAAAATAGTAGTAACTATAACTGCTCTCCATTTAATATGCATTGTTTTCATCCCTCCATTTTGAATAAATAGTAATCTTTATTATTCATTTTACTATTTCAAGGCTATCTTTTATTACTATAATATTATAACATCAATTTGTAGAAAAAAGTTAAAGATTTAATTTTAATCATTTAAAATCATCTTCTAGAAGATACTGTGTTTTAATATTATTTTTGATTTGCTGACGATCCTGAACAATTGTCTTTTGAAGCAGAACCTGTCCAATATATTTTTCATTGGACAATCCCACAACCTTACGGTTCCACTTATCTTTGCCGGATGGGGAGGCCACTTTCTTTTCAGCCAATGTATTGACGATTTTCCCTAAACTGTCACCGCAGTGATAGCGGTCAAAAATGAATCGCATAATTTGAGCTTTCTTTTCATTGATGGTCAAACTGCCCTTAGGAGCTTTTGAATAACCATAGCAGATTTTGTCTGCCATCTTGGATGTACCGGTTTCAAAGGATGCTTGAATACCCGCTTTGATCAATTCACTTCTGGTCATAGTTAATTCCTCCATTCAAATATTTTATTAAGCATACAAAAAACTGCAACAGTCTAAAACCGTCACGGCCGCATTTTATTATGTGAGGGTTCAAGTCCCTCTGGCTTGTTGATATTCCTTTATACTTTTAGATTTCTGACAAGATGAAAAGCGACAAATCCTGATTTCAAGCCATTTTATTTAAAAACAGGTTTGTCACCTTATCATGTCTTTAGTGTACAAAATAGATGAACACTTTCCAATTCTTGTTACTAAAGCTAAATTCGGTATCCATAAATCCCAGGCTCCGCCTGATGAATTTGTGAAGGATGATTGGGATAGATTAAAAGGAATTTATTGTTGACAAAATGTAAAAACTATTTCTTTTTTATAGGAAGCCAAAACTTAAACTCAAATTAGAATTTTTGAGGGATCATCAGCCACAAACCATTCTTCCGGGAAAATGTGTTCCTCTAAATAAGTCCTTCCGTCAAAATCTATATCATATTCACCCATGTTCAACATGCACTCATAAATAATCTGTGATGATTTTTTCATTGACGCACCTAAGTCTAAGGTCCCATCTTCGTGAAACTCATTCAACACTACATCTCCAACAAGGAATAATCCTTTCGGCGCTTCAATTACCTCCATTCCAAAAAAATTGCCGTTGTATCCTTCTTCACTATATAATAACATTTGGGCTTTATATTAGTGAAAATCGTTGTCTTCGCCTGTAGGATGATGTCCCATCGGTGCAAAACCAATATACCTCCTTGCTTCGTAGTCGTTCAAGTTTTTTATAGCCCATTCCCGCAATTGATTCCATGCTGGTGTTTCAGGACCATCACAATTTGCCTGAAAAGAAACTGCTTTTACGTTATCCAATTCTTCAATACGAGTCAATGAATTTAAACCAGTCATAATACTACCTCCGGTAATTTTTATTTGAAAAGAGATTGGTTGATAGTTTTTGGATATCCCAAGCCTTCGAACAACTGTTGGCGGCATTCCATGAAAAGATTGAAAAGTTCTTGTGAACGCTTCAGGAGATTTATATCCATATTTAAGCGATAGATCAACAACCTTTATATCAGTATTTTTAATGTCCTCCGCTGCAAGAGCCATTTTTCTAAATCTTACATAATCACCAATTTTCAAATCTGTCATACAGGCCATTTTATTGTAGATATATAAGCTCTCTTGTGACGCTTTATCATAATTTACTAAAACCTTATTTTTCCTTTTTTGTAGGCATTCAGCGAAACAGAAGGGTTTATATTTATCCAACTGTCATTATATTCAATTTTCTCTATCGCTTTGCCAAGTCTGTAAGTTAGCCAATGAGTAACCGCAGGAGATTTTTCATATTCCCATAATCCCATTGGATTTTGGCATTCATTAACAAAAATGACTAACTTTTCTATTCTATTGTCTTGCAAACCCCCACCAAATCTTACTACTAACTCAGCTATAATCACAATATCATGATAAGCAAAATAGCTGAAAAAGCCGGAGGATGGCTCAACACCAATGCAACGGGCAGCATTATATCCCATACAGTACCGGTCATAGGTTTGTCTTCCAAGGAGCACATCTAATCCTCTGCGTATTTTCGTATCCTTTTTCCTTACCTCATGATAAGAAAATGCAAGGAGTGCACAGATTGTATTTACACGACATCCCTGTCTTGAATTTGGAAGCTTTCTGTAACCTGCAATATACCCATAATTTCCTGATGCGGTACCCACTGGCCAGGCACCATCATCAAGCTGTTTGGAAAGAAGCCAATCATAACCTTTTTCTGCTTGAGGATGTTTCGCATACCCTACGCTGGCAAGCCCCCAAAGCGGATATGCTGTTTGAAGGGGCACCATGTCGTACGCTTCACCATCTGCTACGTCAACATTCTGACATGGCCAAGAACCATCTTTGTGCTGAATCGAAAAAAGATAAGAAGCTGCACGTTCTACTTCCGGCATAGAATTGTCAAACCCAAAGAATTCCAGCTTCGTAAGTGCTATAGCCGTTGCTTGTATAACAGAACTGGTAGCCGTTAACTTATCTGGACGAAAAGAACCATCTGAATTTTGGAATTTCAGTAGTGTTTGTAAAATCGCATCTTGTCTTCGCATTTCCTCAAGCTCTACAAGTTCTTCTGTTTCCAAACCAAGGTCACGGACAACCTGCCATCGAAGGCAATGAGATGGATTCGTCAATAACAAGGACAACTTATTCATTTAAGTATTACCTCCAATTCTTTTCCGGTTGGTGTATTAAACTGTGACATTTGCTCCGGTGTACCTTGTGCTATAATTCTGCCACCCTGGGGACCGCCTTTGGGGCCAAGTTCAATTAAATAGTCGCAGGAAGCAAGCATATTCATATGATGTTCCACAACCCATAGCGAATTCCCCTTTTCCACCAGCTTATTCAATACATTAATCAAAAGCTGCACATCTTCATTATGCAAACCAACGGTTGGTTCATCTAAAATGTAAAGGGTCCCAGATCTTTCTTTTTTAAGCAATGCCATTGCAAGCTTTAGACGTTGAACTTCGCCAGAAGAAAGGGAATGAGGTGGTTGGCCTAATAAAAGGTATGAAAGCCCAACCTCTTCAATACTTCCTAATATTCGGTCAATTTTATCATGCTCTGCCCAAAGTTGATGTAGCTCTTCCAGATTCATTTGGAATAATTTGGGGTATGAATATCCTTTAATTTTTACTTCCCATGCTTCCAGTCCATATCCTGTTCCATTACAAGCCTCACATGGAACATGAATAACCTCCATGAATTCCATATCCACTTTTTGATTTCCCTTGCCACCGCATTCGGTACAATTTTTTTTGTAAGAATATTGATTGAGTCCTTTAACAAAGGAAGCCTCATTACTTTGATAAATCTCAATTAACAGCTTATCAATTCCTATATATCTCGCAATATTCGTTATATCAACCTTTGACTGGTCTACCATCACAACTTTTTTCGGAATGCCAATGATGGATTCATAATGTCCGGTTGCCATCAATTCATATGAAACGGAAGTTGTTTGTTTTCGTTTAATTTGTGAACGTGCAATGGTATCAGTAATCAGCGTGCTTTTCCCAGAACCTGATATTCCGCATATTCCTGTCAATGTCCCTAGTGGGATATCTAACTTTTCTATTTTTAGATTATTTTCAGTTGCGTTTACAATTGTTACAAATCCTTTAGGTTGTCTTCGAGTACGTTTTACGTAAGGATAAGGTGATTTTATCCATTTTGTTGTAACGGTATCTAGTTGCAACAATTGTTCCAATTTGCCTGAAGCAACAATCTCTCCACCATGGTTACCTGCTTTAGGACCAATTTCAATCATAGTATCTGCTGCTTGCATAACATTTGTGTCATGTTCTACCACTATCAAGGTGTTGCCCCTTGTTTTTATTTTTATCAGTGCGTCTATGAGATTGGACACTTCGGTACTATGCATCCCTCGTGTTGGTTCGTCCAACAATACTAATAAGCCGTTCATTTCATTTTCCAGTAATGTAGTCAATTTAATTCGTTGTGCTTCACCGGCAGAAAGTGTGGAGGAAAAACGTCCTAAGTTAACATAAGACAAACCAGTTTGGAGCATAAACTGTAGTTTTTGTTCTAAGCTATACCAAACTTTTCTCAGTAACGGAATGCTAATTGCTTTTTCTTTTGTATCTTTTAATACTATGTTTAGTTCTTCAATAGATATCTGGCATAACTCATGAATGTTATAACCTAACAAGGTAATTTCATTGAACTCTGGCTTTAATCCACTGCCACCACATCCAGGGCAGCACAAACGATCCGTGTATGTGCCTCCTATATCCCAATTTATAACCCATCCTTGAAAACCAGGAAATGGCAGGATTTGAGTATATGCCTTCCCTTTTGTATTTTCAAATCGTACGGTCATGGGTTTCTCGTCACCAAACAAAAATTTTTGTTTGGCTTCTTTGGACATATCTTTCCATGGTGTGTATTCGGGATCAAAACCATATCGTTTTGCAAAGGCTCTTACTAAATAATAACCGCTATTTCCTGGTTTTCCTAAAAATCCTTTTGGAAAAAAACCTGGGGAATACATAGCCCCTTTTAGTAAAGGTTTGTCGATTTGAACAATAATCTTATTTTCATTAAGGTGTTGTACTGTTCCAACACCTTGACAAACTGTACATGCGCCTGTATAGCTGCTTGGAAGAAAGCTCTTCGGGTCAGGGTATGGGTAATGATTTTCACAATGAGAACAATACCAACCATCCTGAACGTTTTTCATCAAGATACTGCAATTTGGACAATTTCGATTTCCGATTCTAGCGTATAAAATCCCTAGCGTTTCATAAATCCTTGTAATTGTTCCAATTGTAGACCTAGGACTATACATCCATTTTTCCGGTGCAATGGTACACGCAAGCCCTAAACCGCTAATACTCTCTACGTCACTGCCCTTTGTTTCATGAATATTATAACGTTCATAGGTAGTAAGGGTTTCTAAGAAGCGTCTCTTTGCCTCTGCTTCAATAACATCCCTTACTAAAGTGGATTTCCCAGATCCGGATACACCAGTAATCACAACCATTTCATTTTTGGGTACTGTTAATGAAATATTCTTTAAATTGTTAGCATAGGCATTATTTACATAAATTGAATTGCTTTCTTTTTTACAAGGAGCAACTGCTTGTGACTTAAACAGCTCCTCTTGTAAAGAAAGGGCTGTTTTTGTACCTGAAGAAGCCAATTCTTCAGGAGGACCCATAAACATAAGGTCTCCGCCTGCAGGTCCAGAACCAGGCCCAAGTTCAATTAACCAATCTCCATGCCTTATCACATCCACATTATGTTCAATAACAAGAACAGTTATCCCTTTTTCTTTCAGACGGTCAAATATCAAAAGTATCCTTTCTACATCTTTTTTGTGGAGTCCGGTTGTAGGCTCGTCAAATATAAGTAGCATTTCAGAAGCCATTCGTTGTCCCAAAATTTTTGCCAATTTTACCCTTTGAGCTTCTCCACCGGATAACGTTGGAGCCGGTTGCCCTAATTTGATATAGGAAAGCCCAACATCAATAAGTGCCTGCAGCTTTGCTTTAAATGATTCTGCTTTGGGGAAATCATGTAAGGATAAAGTACCGTTTACAACCAGTGACCATACCTTGGATACCTGTAAATCTAAAAAATCAGCTATAGAAAGTCCTCTCTCTCCAATGAATATCATATTAGACATAATCTCTTTATTATATCGACTACCATTACAGACGGGACATTTTAACCATGTAGAAGGAAGATACCGCATCTTAACTTCTTTTTCTCCAAGTCCATTACAATAAACACAGGCGCCTTTACCTGGACTTGGTACAAAGTCAGAAACAGATAAACCTGTTTGCCAAGCAAAGTATTCTCGAATGTCATTAAAAAGTTGTGTATAGGTAGCAGGATTGGACCTAGTGTTCAAACCAATGGGGGCTTGGTTAACAAACATTACCTTTTTAATGGGGCTACTAATCGCCTTGCACGCTACTGTTTTATTTTTGATAAACGATGGCAAAAGAACATCCTCTACCAATGTGCTTTTCCCTGAACCAGATACACCTGCAATGACAGTCAAACATCTGATTGGTATTGAAATATCAATATTTTTTAAATTTCGTATCTTTGCTCCTTTTACATCAATAAATGATGTAGGCTTGACTGGATACCTTTTTGTGAGTATTACATCATCCATACCCGGTAATGAGGAAGGATTACCAATATAGGTGACTTTGCCACCGTTTTCACCAGCTCCTGGTCCTAATTCAATACATCGATCAGCACTCAAGATGGCTTGCTTATCATGTTCAATTGTTAAAACAGTTCCTTTGAGCTTGCCAATAGTCGGTAAAATCTCTCTAATTTCTGCAGGATGCAAACCGATGGTTGGTTCATCTAGAAGATACATAACATCCTCTAAGTCGTTAGCCATTGCCCTTGCTATTTGTAGCCTCTGATATTCTCCACGGGATAAAGTGGGCGAAAGCCGGTCAAGATTTATGTAACCAAGTCCTATAGCAAGTAAAGATGCACATTTTTTTATCAGCTCTTTATGTATTGCTTCACCGGAAGCTGGCAGGAGATTGTCTCTATTAATTAAACGCCAGAACTCTTCCAAAGATAAGCCCATTATATTTTGAAATGTATAACCTTGCCAAGTAGTTGCTGCTGCTATTGGATGCATACCTGTTTTTTCGCAATTGTTACACCCTTTTCCATTGCAAAAGGGACAGTTTTTATTAAATAGGGGTGGTTCTAATTTTCCAATTATCCCATTACATTCGGGGCAAATACGTTTAAATGGCAATATATAGGTTTTACCGTGATCTAATCTACTAAGCATAAGAAAACCTACGCCAAATTGTTTCGTTACTTTAATGATTTCACGAACTTTTGCCAGGGTTATATTGTTAAAGTTTTTATTGAGTCTAACAGTAATGGTATGTGATTGGTTTTTTTCTAATGAATGAGGCTTACTGTTTTTTCCATTAACTATAAATTCATACTCCGGAAAATCTGTATATAGAAGTCGTAATAAACTTCGATGACTTCCCTTCACTTTGTTAAGAATGCGGGCGTGAATTTCTATTCTTTCTTCTTGTGATAATTTCACAATCCCTTCAACGATCTTATCCTCAGAGCGTAAATGAAATGGTGTACCACATTTGCTGCAATGCTGTACACCATAATTGGCATAAAGAATTCGCAGCAGAACATGTATCCCGGTAGCTGTTGCCAGTGTAGAATTAGGATTCCTATTTTTTACATTTTGTATAATTGCAATTGCCGGCTTTAACCCATTAATTGATTGTACTTCTGTAGGTGAAAGCTGTGCAATCTCATTATTGATGCGGAACATAGCAAAAAGCCGTCTACGAGCTTCATGATAAATCGTATCAAAAAGAAGGGAAGATTTTCCTGAACCAGATACGCCTGTAAAAACGGTGTGACATTCCTCTATTTCTAAATCAATATTCTTTAAATTATTTGCATTTGCTCCTTTAATTTTTATACTCAAAAGACTTCCTCCCATAGACGTTTATTGGATTTTATCTTAAATTATACTATAAAAAGGTGCCATCTGTATGGCATCATTTATTTTATCATGTTATACGCAGTTTTAACAGAACTTATGTGAAAGTGGTCAGGGTAAAATCACGAAAAGTGTCCCTGACCAAGGTTGGGGCGATTAAATCCATACTGACGCATATCTGGTTTAATGTTCGGCAAATCGCTTTGACGCACGTATTTATCCATCACCGATGCCGCATTATGTTCCGGTTCATCGCCAATATAATGGCTCGATGCTACCGTCGCAGGTGGAAGATATACAATCCTCACATCCTTGTCTGTCAACTTGTTAAGTTTTTCACTTGCTTTGTTCAGGTCATCCATTGTTTTATCCTCCTTGAAACTAATTTTAGAGACAGTTAGAGAATCAACAATTTCCAATAGGCTTTCGTTATCAAGCAATTGCAGTTTAGCGTTTTTAATATTCAAACGTTCAATAAAGGACTGAATTAAGCTTTTAATAATTGTTAAAGCAGCTATTTCGTCCCCTATCTCACTCAGTTTTTGCTGGAACACTTCAATCGCAAGGGTTGTATTTTTCTGTTAGTAATACTTTGGCGATACTTTTAAGCGGAATCCTGAGTTTTCGTAATACGATTATCTGCTTCAAACGCAAAATAGTGACTTCATCATATGTCCGAAATCGCTGTCACTTAAATAGATTGTTTTTCATGTGATATAATTCTCCCAAACTTTTTATAATAATTATATCATATTCTCTCTAAATTAATTAATTGCAAGATTTTTTTGCACCAGAACCAATAACATTATATTACCTATTTCTATATACAGTTGGAGTTACACCGACTACCTTCTTAAAGCAGTGAATAAAGTAGCTTTTTGAACTAAAATTCAGAATATCTGAGACCTCCTGCAGAGTATGGTTTGAAAAGTCTAGCAGACTTTTAGCTTCACTTATCTTCTCATTAAGAATATACTGAGTAATAGTCATACCAATCTCTTTTTTAAATAGGTAGGATAAGTATGTCGGATGTGTTTTTGTATAGTCTGCAATATCCTGTACAGAAAAACTCATTGAAAGATTATGGTCGATGAAATTTTTTGTCTCATTAATTTTCTTAGAGTATTTAATTTCGTTAGCTTTTTTAATCGCTTCAGAATATACATCAAGTGATTGCTCGAAAAATACTCTGATATCGGATATATTATTTGACTTTTCAATTTTTCGCAAGTAAGCGTCCCCGATGGTAAATGAAGTGTGAGCATCCATTCCGTGTTCTATAGCATAACGTTCGATCAATGTAATTGTAACTATACATAGATTTTTTGTGTTTCTGGTATAATCCTCTGATATAAGGCCAGGTTCAATACTGCTCATATTTTTACGTTCAAGTTCTGTTAGTCTTCCCTTAAAAAAGTGATTGAGAAATTGCCTTTCTACTAAATAACTATGGTGATAAAAATCTATTTCTCTATATTCCAGCTTATTTTTCTCAATGAATTGTTGCTCTTGAATATCTGCTGTATTGTTTTTAAGTAATGAATATGTAACTTCTAATAACTGTGCAAGATATTTATAGTGATAGGTTAGTGAATCTATCTTTATTTTCATTAGAGAAGAAAAATACTCAATTACATTATTGATATTATCATCTATTATGTTCTTGGATTGAGCCATGCTTTTTATTTCCTTGTATGTAAGTTGATGATACATAAATGGACCCACAATAACATAAAATTTTCCTTTTGAATTATCAACATACATTGAGATGAAATATTCGTTGTTCTGATTTTTATAGTTATTAAACTGTTTCTTTGAGTTAAAAATTGCCTTATCAAACCCACCTAAGAAGCTAAAGGGAGCCTTAATTTTTCCGCACTCACAAAGCATATTTTTATTGATATCATATGCTCTGATTGGTAGATTAGAAATCATGTGGTAGGTATTAATTTTTTCATAAATCCAACTTTTATTCATTTCTTACCCTCAAACTGCTTGCTATATTGATATATTATCACAAATACTAGAATATTGATATAGATAATGCGAAAATTGTGCTATACTATGCACAAAATCAACTATTATGCGTTCTGAAGAATAGTGGAAAAATTGGACATAGCTAACGAGGTGTTAACATGTTTAATAAAAAGTGTAATTTAACTGATAAGCAAATCGACGAAAAGGCAAATGAAACACTTTCAAAAATGACATTGAAAGAAAAGGTATGGATGCTTAATGGCAACTGGAATATTATTAAGAATATGATAAAGCATAAAAACGCTTATAATCCAGTTCCCATTGAGACAAATGGCTGCAAACGTCTTGGAGTTACTCCTATAAAGTTTACAGATGGTCCACGAGGGATTGTTATGGGGCACTCTACATGTTTTCCTGTATCAATGGCAAGAGGAGCTAGTTTTGACAGGAATTTGGAAAGAAGAATCGGTGATGTAATAGGTAAAGAAGCTAGGTCACAGGGAGCAAACTACTTTGCCGGTGTATGTATCAATTTGCTTCGTCATCCAGCTTGGGGCAGAGCACAGGAAACCTATGGTGAAGACCCATATCATGTAGGTGAATTCGGAAAAGAATTGACAGAGGCAGTGCAGGAACATAACGTAATGGCTTGTCCTAAACACTATGCCCTAAACAGTATTGAGAACTCAAGGTTTAGAGTAGATGTTCAGTGTGATGAAAGAACATTAAGAGAAGTATATTTGCCTCACTTTAAAAAGTGTTTTGATGCAGGTGCTGCATCTGTTATGGGAGCGTACAATAAATTCAGGGGAGACTTTGCTTGCGAGAGTGATTATCTGCTTAATAAAGTGCTTAGGGATGAGTGGGGATTTGAAGGATTTTCAATTTCTGACTTCTTATTTGGCGTAAGAGATACTAAGAAGGCGATAGAAGGTGGTTTAGACGTTGAGATGCCTATGCCAATACATTATCAGAGAAAAATGCTTGAAAAAGTGAAGAATGGTGAAATCTCAGAAGAAACTGTAGATGAAGCAGCAAAAAGAGTGATAAAAACAGTTCTGGTATTTGATAATACGCCTGATAAAATGGAGTATACAGAAGAATTGATTGCATGCAAAGAACATACTGAACTTGCTTTGGAAGCAGCGGAAAAATCAATGGTGCTTATTAAGAATAAAGATAATGTACTGCCTTTTGATAAAAGCGCGAAAAGGATATTGCTGGTAGGTAAGCTGGCGACAAAAGCTAATACAGGAGACTTTGGAAGCAGTAGAATATATGCACCGTATGTTATTACACAATTAGAAGGATTTAAAAATTACTTTGGAGATGATGTAGAAATTATACTGTGTGCCGAAAGTGAAGTTAATAAGGCAAAACTAGAGGCAGCAAAGTGTGACTGCGTGGTAATAATTGCAGGTAATGATGCTAGAGATGAAGGTGAATGTATAAATCCAGATGAGAAGTCAGATGTAGATACTAGCATAATAGCTGATGGATTGAAAAATCAAAGCTCACATATAGGCTCTCTTCTTATTAAAGGTTTTTTAAAAAAAGCCTCTTATACAACAGCTGATGGCGAACCAACAGGAGGAGACCGCTCAAGCCTATCGTTAAAGGATAGCGAAATTAATGTGATTAATGAAATTGGGAGAATAAATCCAAATACTGTGGTCTCCTTAATCAGTGGATCAATGATTATGACCAAAGAGTGGGATGACCAAGTTCCTGCGATTATATACAGTTGGTATAGTGGCATGGAAGGTGGGAATGCATTGCCTAGAGTGTTATTTGGCGATGTAAATCCAAGCGGGAAATTGCCATTTACCATTCCTGCAGACGAAAACCACTTACCATATTTCAGTAGTGAGGATGATGAAATAACATACGATTTATATCATGGCTATACAAAACTTGATAAGGACGGAAACAAGCCTGCATATCCTTTTGGATTTGGGCTGAGCTATACGAAATATGAATACTCAGATTTAACTGTTAAAAAGAATGGAGAACTTGTTGATATATCCGTCAAAGTAAAAAACAGCGGAGAAAAGGATGGAGAAGAAGTTGTACAAGTATATGTAGGAATGACTGATTCAAAGATAGATAGGCATAAAAAATTGCTGAAAGGGTTTGAGAAAGTATTAATAGATGCAGGAGATACAAAAAAAGTAAATATCAAAATACCTTTAGATAATTTGAGATATTTCAGTGAGGAGGGAATGTCGTGGCAATTTGAAAATGGAATATACAAGTTTATGGTAGGTTCATGTTCGGACGAGACATATCTGTTGAAACAAGAAATAATAATACGATAATTTAACTAAAGCAAGTAGAATACTAAGCAAAAAATAATTTTCAAAAGGGAAGAAGTATTATGAAAGAAAAACAGCAAAGTATTTACAAAAAAGTATCACTTAAGGAACTGATATTATTTGGTGGTGGAGAAGGATTTAGCTTAAACATATTATTTGTATTTATAACATCCTACCTCATGTATTATGCAACAGACATCTACGGTATCAGCGTCGCATTTGCAGGACTTATTTTGACGATAGGTAGAGTGTTTGATGCAATAAGTGATCCGATTATTGGCAACATGATTGACCGCACAAATACAAAAAGAGGGCAATTCAGACCTTGGATATTTTGGGGAAGTATTATAGCACCGCTAGCAATGGTATTGATGTTTTCAGGTTTGCAAGTATCTATGAAGTTCGGTTATATGACCGCGATGTATTTGTTGTTTACATTGGGATATACAATGCTGGCAATGAGTGTACATTCGGCTAGGAGTACAATGACCAATGACCCAGCGCAAAGGGTGTGGTTGACGGTACCAGGAATGCTTACTTCGATAGTAGCTGTTGGTATAGTAATGATAGGTACTATTCCCTTTACCGAAGCCGCTGGTACTAATCCATTAGCACAATGGAGACTTTGGGCTGTAATTTTAGCAGTACTTGGATTTGCAGGTTGGCGAGTTTTTACACTGTCATTGAAAAACAAGGATAAATATAATCCAAACAGAAAGAAAGGCGAAAAGATAACTCTTTCTAAGCAGGGGGAAGTGTTGAAAAGTAATAAGGCTTTGCAAATGCTCATAATATCAAGCGCTACAAATGATATGGCCACAGGTTTTACTACAGCGGTTAATGTATATTTTTTCGCTCATGTATTAAGAAGAACAGATTTGGTATCAGTAAGCGCAATGTTAATACTTCCAATAGGATTGATTATGGGGGTAGTAGTAGGGCTTTTAGCTAATAAGTACAGCAAGAAAAATATTTTTAAATGGGGTAGTTACTTAGGGTTGATAATTCCCACAATTATGATCATTTTCAGACCTTTTGAGAATATCATATTATTAATAATATTATTAGCGATTGGAACAGGTATAGGAATTATAACTTCACAAACCAGATGGGCCATGGTACCGGATTGTGTAGATTACGGTGAATGGAAAACTGGTTTAAGAACTCCAGGTATTGTCACAAGTGTTTTTACTTTCTTTAACAAGTTTGGAATGGCAATACCGGGAGTAATTGTTGGAGCAATATTAGCTGGATTAGGATTTGTAGTAGGTGGTCATGTGCAGGGGTTAGCAGTGCAGAACGCTATCGTGCTGATGCTCTTTGGAGGACCGCTGCTGGGACATCTGTGCTCCATAGTTGCAATACACTTTTACCCAATAACAAGAGTATTCTATAAACAAATGATTGAAGATTTGAATGCTAGGAATGCTGCAAAGGAAAATTAAATTAGTTTGTAGAATTATGAAGAATTTAAACAGCAAGGAGAAATATCAGTGAGTAATAAAAATAAGATGTACTGCAATCCTATTAACTTACCATACAAGTTTCAAAAATATAAAAACAGGAAGACAATGCATAGAGAAGCAGCAGACCCTTCTATTGTGTTATACAAGGATAAATACTGGCTATTTGCCTCTATGTCCGCAGGTTTTTGGGTGTCTCAAGATTTGCAATCATGGGAATATCATAGTTCACCTGAATTACCAGCAACTGATTATGCTCCTGATATTAGAGTTGTTGATAATGCAATGTATTTCTGTGCTTCTCGTCGAATAAAAAACTGTCCAATTTACAGAAGCGAAGATCCTATAGAAGGAAAATGGGAAAAGATATCAGAGCCGTTTGCATTTTGGGATCCAAATTTATTTCAGGATGATGATGGTCGTGTATACTTATATTGGGGTTGCTCTAATGCAACTCCAATTAATGGAACTGAAATGAATAAGAAAACCATGAGGCCTATAGGAGAAAAAGTCCCTTTAATTAACAGTGATACAGAATGTAGGGGGTGGGAAATTAATGGAGAAAATAATGTAATACGTAAAAGAAAATCCTTATTAGAAGTATTGCTAGGAAATGATCCTTTCATTGAAGGAGCATGGATGACGAAGCATAAGCGAAAGTATTATTTACAGTACTCAGCCCCTGGTACACAGCACAATGTATATGGTGATGGAGTATTTGTAGGTGAATCTCCGTTAGGACCTTATGAATACGCAAAGCATAATCCTTTTTCTTATAAACCAGGTGGTTTTATACAGGGAGCAGGGCATGGAAGTACTTTTGAAGACAAATATGGGAACCTATGGCACGCTTCAACTATGAGGATTTCAATTAATCATATGTTTGAACGAAGGATTGGATTATTTCCAGCTGGGTTTGATGAAGATGGTATCTTATTTTGTAATACGAATTTTGCAGATTATCCAACAAATATACCAGATTACAATTGGAATCCGTGGAAAGATGCATTGAGAGGATGGATGCTACTATCATTTAGAAAAGACGTTAAAGTATCCTCTGAATTAGATAACTATAAAAAAGAGAATGCTGTAGATGAGAGTATTCGTACATTTTGGTCAGCAAAAGATAATGATATAAATCCATGGATAGAAATTGACCTAGGAAATGAGAGCACAGTTAATGCACTCCAGATTAATTTTACTGAGATTAATTGTTATCCAGATGAAAACAAAAATTTTGTATATGGCGGAAACTTACTGATTTCAAAACGAGCAATAGATGATAAAGCAGTAAATCATAAGTATATTATTGAGGGATCGCTAGATGGACATCATTGGAAGACACTCATTGACAAAACTACAAATAAATCTGATGTTCCTCATGATTTTATTATTTTAGATAACCCGGCTTGCATTAGATATGTCCGTCTTACTAGCTATCTAATGCCATACGGGGGCAATGCTGCGTTATCAGGATTACGTGTGTTTGGTAGAGGTAATGGCAAAAAACCTAATATAACTAAAGGTGTAAAAGCGGTTATGACTAGCAAAACATCGGCAAAGTTATCGTGGGAAAAAGTTGATAATGCTGCAGGGTATAATGTCAAATGGGGAATTTCTAAGAATAAACTATATTCAAGCTGGCTTTTATATGAACAAACAGAGCTGGATTTAAATTGTCTGAATAGCGGTGTAGAATACTATATTGCAATAGAATCCTTTAATGAAAATGGCATTACTAAAGGTGAAGTTATGAAAATAGAAGGGGTTAAGCTGAAATAAAGCAGATAATGTGCCAGAAAATTTCATAGCTCATATTTATTACGTAATTTCCCCGGTAGGTGCAAAACTCTTCGTATTTTTTGAACTCCTCAAAGCCGATAAGTACAGACTCGCTTTTCCCGTTATTTGTAATAATTACATGGTCAAGATTCCTAATAATATCAGCTAATTCAGGATACTTATTTTTTAAATCACGCACAGGTCTGACATGAGTATTCATCATATTAAACACCTCTCTTGTGATACATATTGTATTTTATTAAAAATTGGATATCAATAACCGCAAGGCGAAAGCCTTGTGGTTTATGTGTTTTGTGGCGGAGCTAAGGTGACTTGAACCCCTGACCTCTTGACTGCCGGTCAGGCATTCCCCGATTCATCGGGTGTGCAACCCCGCAAAATGACTTTTATATGTAAGGAATAATGATAGGGTTAATAAGTTATTTGGAGCAATAGCATATGCAAAATGCTTCTAACGGCTTGATATAGCTCTAAAAATATGATATAATATTTATAACTTAAATAAAAATTTAACAAACTTTTCTGCTTGGAGCACATCTTTGTGGACTTTATAATCAGCTTAATCTCACTGATAACTATCTATGCTTGAAAAAACAAAAGCAAATAAGAAATTCCAGCAGCGCTAAAGACAAAGTATATTAAAGTAATAATTCTATATAGTACGGATTTTGGAAGCTTTGCTTATTTCAAAAGCCATATTGCAAGAATTAAAAATGTTCCATATAGTTATTTGGAAATAAATTTATTTTATCAGACGGGAGGCATTTTTATGAAGCTGCAAAATGTAATTGAAAAGCATGGCAGGCTTCCTGAAAATCTTATCCACATTTTGCTGGAGTATCAAGCTCAAAAAGACAACAACAGCATAAACGAGGATGAGATTAGCCATGTGGCAAGGGAGCTTGGGTTGTCGGAAAACAGGGTTTACAGTGTCATTACCTTTTATTCGCTGTTTTCCAAAGAACCACGGGGTAAATATGTCATACAAGTTTGTAATGACGTGCCCTGTCATGTTAACGGTTCATTTAGTATTATCGAGGAACTGGAGGATGTTTTAAAAATAAAAATGGGGGATACTACGCGGGATGGTATTTTCACTCTTGAAAAAACCAGTTGTTTAGGGTGCTGTGACAAATCACCCGCAATCAGGGTAGGCGAAAGTATTCATGGTGATTTGACCCCTGAAAAGATATCTGAAATTATTTCTTTTTATAGGAGGGAATATGATGAGTGCAGAGAATAGATTTTTAAAGAATATTGTACTAACAAAAAGATGTGAAAAAATTAATCCTGAATCAATAGAATCTTATGTAAATGCAGGAGGATATGAGGCTTTAAAAAAGGCTGTTACGATGGAACCCCAACAGGTAGTGGATGAAGTCAAGGCTTCGGCTTTAAGAGGAAGGGGCGGGGCAGGCTTTCCAACAGGGATTAAAATGGAGGCCGTGCTTAAAACCGAAGTGTTCCCTAAATACCTGGTGTGTAATGCCGACGAAGGTGAACCCGGGAATTTTAAGGATAAATTTCTTATGGAAAATGATCCCCACCAGTTGTTAGAAGGAATGATTATATGTGCCTATGCCATGGGAATGGAAAAAGGTTATATTTATATCAGGGGAGAATACATAGAACCGATAAGAATACTTAAAAAGGCTATTAAGCATGCAAGGGGCAAAGGATTTTTGGGAAAGGGAATTTTAAAAAAAGATTTTAGTTTTGATATTGAAGTGCGCTCAGGGGCGGGTTCATATATTTGCGGGGAGGAATTTGCACTGGTTGAATCCCTGGAGGGAAAGGCGGGCCGGCCAAGGAATAAGCCTCCTTATCCTACAATATCCGGTATATACAACAAACCGACACAAATAAACAATGTAGAGACTTTTTCCAACATACCCTTTATTATACTTGAGGGGGCCGAGAGCTTTAAGGGAATAGGAACAAAGAGCTCAAGCGGAACGAGGCTTATAAGCTTATCAGGCAATGTGCTTAAAAGAGGTGTCTATGAAGTAGAATTTGGAATTACTTTAAAACAAATTGTTTATGATATTGGCGGAGGTGTTCCCGGAGGGAGAAAAATAAAAATGGTACAGCTCGGAGGAGCATCCGGACCATTAATCCCGGAAACCATGCTCGATTTGGAGCTTGACTATGACAGGCTTTCAGAAAATAACCTGACAATAGGTTCAGGTGCCGTAATTGTTATAGATGAAAGGTATGATGTTATAGAAATACTAAGACTTATCATGAAGTTTTTTAAGCATGAATCCTGTGGTAAATGTACACCTTGCCGTGAAGGAATAAGGCAGATACTCAGAATACTTTATAAATTCGGTAGTAATTCGGCTACACAAAATGATTTAAAGCTCTTGAGGACATTAAGCAATGTTATGTCTGAAACTGCATTCTGTGGATTAGGCCAGGCTGCTCCTACGGCTCTATTTACTACTATGGAATATTTCGCACATGAGTATACATCCAGGATTAAAAAGCCCGGCGTTATATTAAAAGCCGTATAGGAGGGAGTATAATGAACAGAGTTAATTTGACTATAAATGGTAAACAGGTATCGGTGCTTAAGGGAACCTCTATTTTAAATGCCGCAAGGGAAGCGGGAATTGAAATTCCAACCCTGTGTTATCACCCGGACCAATTTGTTAAAGCAAACTGCAGAGTATGTATTGTAGAGGTGGAAGGCAGAAAGGAGCTTCCCAGTTCCTGCTCAACTGAAGTAGAGGAAGGTATGGCCCTATGGACTAACTCCAGAAGGGTTTTGGAAGCAAGAAAAGTAATAATAGAATTGCTTCTTGCAAACCATGATGCAGACTGCCTTATGTGCCATAGAAATTTGAACTGTGAACTCCAGAAAATTGCGAATCAGGCAGGTGTCAGGATAAACCGTTTTGAAAATGTACTTGAAATGCAGGAAGTAGACATCAGCAGCCCGTCCATTGTAAGGAATCCTAATAAATGTGTCAAATGCGGAAGATGTGTAGAAATATGCAACGAAATTCAAGGAGTCAATATTATTGAAAAAATTGGGAGAAGCGGTGAAATAGAGGTTTTGCCCACATTCGGCAGATATTTGTCTGATGTAGCATGTACCTGCTGCGGGCAGTGTTCAACCGTATGTCCGGTGGCCGCTATATATGAAAAGGAAGAGATTGAAAAAGTATGGGAGGCTGTCAACGACCCGGGCAAGCATGTTATTGTACAAACTGCTCCTGCCGTAAGGGTGTCTATCGGAGAAGAATTTGGCATGGAACCGGGGAGCATTGTAACGGGCAAGCTTGTTTGCGCCCTTAGAAGACTGGGGTTTGACAAGGTTTTTGACACTGATTTCACCGCAGACTTAACTATTGTTGAAGAAGGCAATGAGCTGCTTTCCAGGATTAAAAACGGAGGAGTGCTGCCCATGATAACATCCTGCAGTCCCGGGTGGGTAAATTTTATTGAACAATATTATCCCGAGCTTTTAGACCATGTCTCTACTTGTAAATCTCCCCAGCAGATGTTTGGCGCACTTGCCAAAAGCTATTATCTTGATAAAATGAATTTGAAGCCTGAGGATTTGTTTGTTGTATCAATAATGCCATGTACGGCAAAGAAATATGAAGCCTTAAGAGAAGAGATGAGCGTAGACGGAGTGCACAGGGATGTGGATGCCGTTCTTACAACAAGGGAGCTTGGGAGGATGCTTAAACAGGCGGGTATTGATTTTGATAAGCTGCCTGAAGAAAAGTATGATGACCCATTTGGCATAACTACAGGTGCAGGCGTGATATTCGGAGCGAGCGGAGGAGTAATGGAAGCAGCTTTAAGGACTGTTTACGAGGTTGTTACAGGTAAGAATCTTAAAAGAATGGAATTTCACACTATAAGAGGGCTTGAGGGGATAAAGGAAGCGGAAGTTGATCTGAAAGGCCTGACTGTCAAAGTGGCAGTAGCACACTCGCTGTCTAATGCCAGAAGGATTATGGAGCTTATAAGGTCAGGAAAGGCTGACTATCACTTTATTGAAGTGATGTGCTGTCCCGGGGGATGTATTGGAGGAGGAGGGCAGCCTTATGAAACTACCAATGAACTGAGGATGAAAAGAATTCAGGCCACATACCAGGCAGATACGGACCTCCCTATAAGAAAATCCCATGAAAGCCCTGCGGTAAAAGCTTTGTATGAGGAATACCTAATAGAGCCCCTTGGGGAAAAATCTCATAAATTGCTCCACACCCACTACAGGGATAGGAGTATTAAAAGGGCACAGTGAATTAATTAAAAGTCAAACTTTGTAAAAAGGGGAAACGAAAAGCTGTTTCCTCTTTTTATATTCTGAAAAAGCATATCAGGCTTGCATGGAAGTACTTTGGCATGTATTATATTGAGTGTGATTAAAAACAAGGGGGATTGTATTATGGCAAACTGTAATGAAAAGAACTGCACATGTGCAAGCACAAGCTGCATAAGGCATGGGAAGTGCTGCGAATGTATAAACTATCACTGTTCTACGGGCACTTTGGTGAGCTGCATGAGAAGAATAGCAAACAAAAATTAAAAGATAATGTAGATTTCACACAGCACTGACAAATAAAATTTTGAAATTTAGAGCAGGTAAATATTACCTGCTCTAAATTTATGATAAAAACTCTTTTCGGATTATGGCATATTTAACAGCAATACGGCGAAAAAAACTATTTATAACAACTATGTTGTTTAAAATTAAAAACAATTTAACGCAAAACTTGCCTTAAACAGCTTGCAAAACATATTATCAAATGTTATAATGTTTTTAACTTAATACAATGTTATTTTTTTAACAATAAAAAATCCATACTGTTTTGGTTAATTGCAACATGGAATAGTAATACAGCGTAAAAAAACTTTAAAAGCTGAGTTTTAAATCAATCGGCAATGCTTTTAGCTGCGCGGGTCCGTTATTATAGTGTCGTTCCAGTTGGTACGGCACTCAAGCTGCTGATTTAAAACATTTTAAAATAAAATTTTCCCGCTGTAAAACATTGTTAAAAAAATGGCAAAGCTAATTCATCTGTACAAGGAGGTTTTCATGAACACTCAAGTTAAGCAGTGCAGCTGCGTAAAGGAAAGTGACCGGGAAAAGTATGATCGTATTGAAAAGGTCATAGAGGAGTACAGGGACAGGGAAGGAAGCCTGATTCAAATACTCCATATTGCACAGGGCATATATGGGTATCTGCCTATGGAGCTTCAGCAGTTTATAGCCCAAAAGCTTGATGTACCCTTATCCAAGGTATATGGTGTAGTAACCTTTTATTCTTTCTTTTCCACTAAACCCAGGGGTGAAAATACCATAAGGGTATGCTTGGGAACTGCCTGTTATGTTCGCGGCGGTAAGAAAATTGTTGACAAATTGAGGGAACTGCTGGGAATTGACGTAGGAGACACAACCCAGGATCGCAAATTCACTCTTGAAGTTATGAGGTGTATAGGCGCGTGCGGACTTGCCCCGGCTATGACAATCAATGACAAGGTGTATAAGCAGGTTAATCCCGACAAGCTTCAGGATATTGTGGAAAAGTATTATTAATTTAGGGCATATAAATATTGTATTGCCGCCGGGATTCGGCAGGGCAGTTTTTGCAAGTGCAAATGCCTATAGTCTTAAAATCAGGTATCGTAGATTATATGTTAAAAATTTAACTATTTACAGAAAATATTTAATAACAATGGGGTGAGTATTATGAGTGGGTCTACAAGAATCAAATCTGCTGAAGATCTTGTGAGTATTGGCAGCGCGTATGTTAAAAGGCAGTCGTCAAATAAATACACTTTATTGGTATGTGCAGGAGCAAGCTGTATATCTTCCGAATGTTTTGCTGTCAAGGATGCGGTTTCCGATGCGTTGGAAAAATTTGATTTGTGTAATAAGGTTGAGCTTATAGAAACAGGGTGTATGGGGACATGTGATATTGGACCTGTAATGCTTGTAATGCCTGACGGTGTTTTTTATACAAAGCTTGGTCCTGAAGATATGGAGGATATTGTTGAAAGTCATGTGAAAAATGGGGAAATGAAGCTTGAAAAAACATATTACAATTCTAAAAAAGATGAATTTATTCCCTATTTGAAGGACATTGATTATTTTAAGGACCAGGTTAAAATAGCTCTAAGAAATTGTGGAAGCATTGACCACAGTTCGCTGGAAGCCTATATTGCCAATAATGGCTATGTGGCTGCTGCCAAAGCCCTCATCGGCATGACGCCGGAAGAGGTTATTGAAGAAATCAAGAAATCCGGCCTTAGAGGCAGAGGAGGGGGAGGATTCCCGGCAGGCATTAAGCTGGAGGCAGGACTAAAAGCTGAAAGTGATGAAAAGTATCTCGTATGCAATGCGGACGAGGGAGACCCGGGTGCTTTTATGGACAGGAGCATACTGGAGGGAGACCCTAATAACATAATTGAAGGTATGCTTATATCAGCTTATGCTATAGGGGCGTCAAAAGGTTATGTATATGTGAGGGCTGAATATCCCCTTGCAGTGGAAAGACTGGACAATGCAATTTTAGAAGCAAGAGAGTCAGGATTACTTGGAAAGAACATATTTGACAGCGGTTTTGATTTTGACCTGGAAATAAGAATCGGCGCAGGAGCCTTTGTCTGCGGAGAGGAAACCGCGCTGATGGCGTCTATAGAGGGGGAGAGGGGAGAGCCCAGTCAAAAGCCTCCATTCCCGTTTGAAGCAGGTCTTTTTGACAAGCCCACAATTATATGCAATGTTGAGACATTTGCAAATATAGCACCCATCGTTGAGAAGAGCAGCGGGTGGTTTGCAGGATACGGGACTGATAAAAGCAAGGGAACAAAAGTATTTGCCCTTGCAGGTGATATAAACAATACGGGGATAGTGGAAGTTCCTATGGGTAAATCACTGGGAGATATAATATTTGACATTGGCGGAGGAATACCCAAAAAGAAAGAATTCAAGGCAGCTCAAACAGGCGGGCCTTCAGGCGGGTGCATAACAAGTGAATATCTCAATACTCCTGTTGACTATGATTCTCTCAAGAAGCTGGGAGCGATAATGGGATCAGGCGGACTCATAAGCATGGATGAAGATACCTGTATGGTTGATATGGCAAGGTATTTTATGGAATTTGTACAGGAGGAATCCTGTGGTAAATGTGTTCCCTGCCGTCTCGGAACAAAAAGAATGCTTGAAATCCTGGAGAGAATTACACAGGGAGAAGGAAAAGAAGGAGATATTGAGTTATTGGAAGAGCTTGGACTCATGATAAAGGAAACAGCCATGTGCGGTCTTGGCCAGACAGCACCAAATCCGGTGCTTAGCATGATTAAAAATTTCAGGGATGAATATGAAGAGCATATAAAAAACAAGTATTGCAGAGCAGGAGTATGTGCGGACCTTTTCATATCCCCATGTGAAAATGCATGTCCCGCAGGAGTGAATGTTCCCGGATACATTGCATTAATAGCAGCCGGAAGGCTTAAGGAGGCATATAACCTGATAAGAAAAGAGAACCCGTTTCCTGCAGTTTGTGGAAGAGTCTGTACCCACCCCTGCGAAAGCAAATGCAGAAGGGCGCAGTTGGATGAGCCTATTTCAATTGCCGACCTTAAAAGGTATGTTGCAGACTATGTAATGAAGTATGAGGATGAGCAGCCATATATAGACCTGGTATTCCCAAAGAGGGGTAAAAGTGTAGGTGTAATAGGTGCCGGGCCTTCCGGGCTGACTTGTGGATACTATCTTGCAAGGCTTGGGTATGATGTTGATGTATATGAATCCCAGCCTGTAGCAGGTGGAACCCTGGCATTTGGAATTCCTGAATACAGACTGCCGGAAAATATTCTAAAGCATGAAATCAAGCTTATTGAGCAGGTCGGTGTAAAAATACACTTGAATACGGAAGTTGGCAGCGATATTTCGTTCTACCAGTTGATTGACAAACACGATGTGGTATATATTTCAACAGGAACACAATTTTCAAATAAGGTTAACATACCCGGTGAAGACCTTAAAGGGATTTATCACGGGCTTGATTTTCTGAAAGACGTAAATCTTGAAAGGTATATTAAAATTGGACAAAAAGTTGTTGTCATAGGTGGAGGAAATACCGCCATAGATGCCGCGAGGTCGGCTTTGAGGCTTGGAGCAGGCGAAGTGACAATCCTTTACAGGAGAACAATTGAAGACATGCCTGCAGATGAAAGGGAAGTCAAGGATGCAATTAAGGAAGGCATTAATGTTATTCCTCTTGTTGCCCCTGTTAAATTCTTTGGTGAAGGCCATGTAGAAGGAATAGAATGTGTGCACATGGAGCTTAAGGAATTTGATTCTTCGGGAAGAAGAAAGCCCAAGCCTGTCAAAGGCTCTGAGTTTATAGTTGAAGCCGATATGGTAATACCGGCTGTAAGCCAGTATTCAGACCTTCCCTTTATAAACAAGGAAGAGCTGGAAATTACTCAATGGGGGACCTTTGTAACCGACAAGGATACAATGATGACAAAGATGAAGGGCGTTTTTGCAGGTGGAGATGTTGTAAGGGGATCTGATGCTGCAATAACGGCAATAGCAGACGGTAAGGAGGCTGCAAGGAAAATTGATGTTTATTTGGGAGGCAAGGGTATTTTAAATACCGGTGAGGATATTGAGATTCCAAAAGCGGCGGAGGAAAAGGAAATTGTGGAACATGAAAGGTTTCCGATGAAGTTTCTCGACCCTGAGCTTCGAAAAGATAACTTTGAAGAGGTTGCGGTTGGTTTCCACAAACTTAATGCTATTGCAGAATCCATGAGATGTCTAAGATGTGACAGGAGGTCGTAAATTATGGTTAATCTTACTATAAACAATAAAAAATTAAATGTGGAAGAAGGAAAGACCATACTTGAGGCAGCAAAAGAAAATAATATATTAATTCCCCATTTTTGTTACCTGGAGTGTGTCCATCAGATTGGTTCATGCAGGATTTGCGTGGTTGAAGTGGAAGGTGCAAAAAACCTCCAGGCATCCTGTATGGTTAAGGTACGTGAAGGTATGGTAGTAAAGACCAACAGTGAAATGGTGAGAAAAGCCAGGAAAGTTCTTTATGAGCTTATCCTGTCTGATCATCCGAAGGACTGCCTGAGCTGCTCCAGGAACCAGAATTGTGAATTTCAGAAGCTGGGAGAGACACTGCAGGTACATGATTACAGGTTTGAGGGTGAAAAGTCGAAGACTTTTATTGATGAATCTTCACCGTCGGTTATAAGGGATACTTCCAAATGTATTCTTTGCCGCAGGTGCATAACCGTATGTAATGAAATACAGGGAGTAGGCGTACTGAATGCCCAGAAGAGAGGATTCAAAACAGCAATAGGCCCTGCAGACGAACTGCCTTTGGGCACTGTAAACTGTGCATTTTGTGGACAGTGTACTACCGTATGTCCTGTGGGGGCATTGATGGAGAAGGATTCAACCAGGCAGGTATGGGATGCCTTGCTGGATGAAAGCAAAAGAGTGGTTATACAAACCGCACCTGCTATCAGAGCTGCTTTGGGTGAGGAATTCGGCTATGAGCCCGGTACCCTTGTTACGGGTAAAATGGTTTCGGCTTTAAGAGACATGGGATTTGATGATGTTTTTGATACCAACTTTGCTGCCGACCTTACAATAATTGAAGAAGGCAATGAGTTTTTGCAAAGGGTAAAAAGTGCGCTAAATGGAGGAGACGCAGTACTTCCTATGATTACAAGCTGCAGCCCGGGGTGGATAAAATATGTTGAACATACTTTTCCAAAAGAGCTTGACCATATATCCACATGCAAGTCTCCTCACATGATGCTGGGAGCGCTGGCAAAATCTTTTTATGCAGATAGGCTTGGTGGCGATCCAAAGGATATATATGTGGTTTCCGTAATGCCATGTACGGCTAAAAAATATGAGATTACACGTCCTGAAATGATGAATAACGGTGCTCCTAATGTGGATGCTGTTTTAACTACCAGGGAGCTTGCCAGGATGATAAAGGATGCGGGAATTGATTTTAGGACCTTGGACGATAGTGAATTTGATAGTCCACTGGGCCTTTCCTCCGGTGCTGCCGACATATTTGCAACTACCGGCGGTGTAATGGAAGCTGCTATAAGAACGGTATATGAAGTGGTTACAGGCAGGGAGCTTCCCTTTGACAAGCTTAAAATTGAGCCTGTAAGGGGACTTGAGCAGATAAAGGTTGCAGACCTTCTTATTGAAGATCCCGTTGAAAACTATAAATTCCTGGATGGTGTTACTGTAAAGGTAGCAGTTACAAGCGGTTTGAGCGGTGCAAAAAAACTTATGGATGAAATAGCAAAGGGAGAATCTCCATATCACTTCATTGAGGTAATGGGATGCCCTGGTGGGTGCATAAGCGGTGGAGGACAGCCCAGGCCAACCAATAATGAAATAAGGATGAAAAGGGCACAGGCCATATGGAAGGAAGACGAGGGCAAGGAAATAAGAAAATCCCACGATAATCCATTTATAACCAGGATATACGATGAGTTCCTGAAAAAACCGCTGGGACACAAATCCCATGAGCTCCTCCATACAAAGTATACTCAAAGAGGAATATACAACGAGTATCAAGAGTAAAAAAGAAGATATGGAAAACAGATTAGAATAATCTTTATAGAAATAATAATACCCCCCGGATAAATCATATACCGGGGGAGTATTTATTTCTATATGTAACTTCATAATGCTTAGAATTAATAACAGTTTACAGGGAAAATAATGCTGTGTTACAATATTCATAAATCAATGAAAACAAACGGAGCTGCAGTATGAAAAAAGTTGAAATAATAAAAACATATTATGAGGAAAATCACAAAGAGGGCAGGGCCGACCATGAAATACTGGGATGGGAGAGCAGGCAGGCCCAGAGGAAAAGATTTGAGATTCTTGTTTTAAATGTTGACCTTGAGGGCAAAAGCTTGCTTGATGTGGGATGCGGGCTTGGTAATATGCTTGAATTTATTGAGGAGAAAAAGATAAATGTCAGGTATACAGGTGTAGACCTGCTTGACAGCATGATTGAATGTGCAAAAAGGAAAAAGCTTAACGGTGATTTTATTTGTACCGATATTTTTAAAGACGATTTATTTGAAAAGGGTTCTTTTGATGTTATATATTCGTCAGGTATATTCAATATTAACCTTGGAAACAACATGGATTTTTTGAAAAAAGCGGTAAAAAGATTTCTGGAATTGTCAAAAAATATTGCGGCCTTTAATCTTCTTCATACGGCATCGCAGGATAAGGAAGATAAATACTATTACTATAATCCTGCTGATGTTGGGTCCCTTATAAGCGGTGCCCATGACAATATTTCTAAAATCAATATAATAGAAGGTTATCTTAACAACGACTTTACCGTGATAATAAAGAAATGAAAGCAGACTATATGTAATGTCATATTTAGCCGATACAATGCAAAGTGCTTTAGCAAAATATATTTTTGAGACTTTGGTATTAACAGTATGATATAATAATATATACAGATGCGTTTTGGAGGGTTGTCATGAAACTGAAAGATATTACACGTATAATTAACGGTTCGGTAGTTTGCGAAGGCAATTGCAGTGATGTTGAATTTATTTCTGCCTGTGGCTCTGATTTGATGAGTGATGTTATGGCTTTTTTAAAAAATGAAACGCTTTTGCTTACCGGTCTTATCAATCCCCAGGTTATAAGGACTGCGGAAATGATGGATATAAAAGCAGTGGTTTTTGTCAGAGGGAAAAAACCTGACTCAAAAATGGTAGAGCTGGCTTTAGAAAAGGATATTATATTAGTGACTACAGATTATCCCATGTTTGTAGCCTGCGGTAAACTTTATAGTGCAGGGATGAGAGAAGAAGGGTGTTAGATTTGTCAAATGGAATCCTGACACTGGTGTATGATATACCGGCAATGGATATGATATCTGCCGGTGAAGCGTCCAGTAATGTAAAAAAGAAATTAAAGCAGCTAGGTGTTAATCCCTTAATAGTAAAAAAGGTATCAATATCCATGTATGAGGCTGAAATGAATGCAGTGATACATGCAAATGGGGGCAGTGCTACCGTTAATATTGGAACCGATGAAATAGTGATTATAATAGAGGACCGGGGACCTGGCATTGAAAATATTGATTTGGCAATGAAGGAGGGTTATTCTACCGCATCTGACGAGGTGAGGCAAATGGGGTTCGGTGCGGGGATGGGATTACCTAATATAAAAAAAAATTCGGACAGTTTGAATATAGAATCGGAAATTGGCAAGGGAACCAGATTGGAAATTGCTATAAAGTTCACCTCATAAATTGGAGGAATTGAAATGACTACCTATTATCATTCTGTTACACTGGATGATAGTAAATGCAAAGGATGTACCAATTGTATAAAAAAATGTCCCACAGAAGCCATCAGGGTAAGAAAGGGAAAGGCAAGGATTACAAATGAGAGATGCATAGACTGCGGCGAGTGTATAAGGGTGTGTCCATACCATGCTAAAAAGGCAATAACAGATAAAATGGAAGCACTGGGTGGATATCAATACAAAATTGCATTACCTGCCCCCACACTCTACGGACAGTTTCCGTCAAGATATGATAGGAAAGCCATTCTTGGAGCTTTGAAGGCGCAGGGATTCGATGAAGTCTTCGAAGTGGCCAGGGGGGCAGAAATAGTAACGGAAGCTGTGAAAAAGATTTTGATGAAAAGAGACTGCCCAAAACCTTTAATATCGTCTGCATGTCCTGCAGTTGTGAGGTTTATCCAGGTCAGATTTCCGGCCCTGATTGACAACCTTGTTAAAATTGATTCCCCTATGGAGGTTTCGGCAATGCTTGCCAGAAAAAGAGCGGCAGAGCAAACAGGGATACGTAAAGATGATATTGGTGTTTTTTTCATTTCGCCGTGTGCAGCTAAGGCAACAAGCGTTAAAACATCCTATGAAAGATACAGTTCAAATGTTAATGGTGTTCTTTCCATGGCGGATATATATCTTGGGATTGTCAGGGACATGGAAAGCAAAAAATATGATAAGGTTCTAATTCAAGCGGGTATTGAAGGTTTAAGATGGGCAGGCTCCGGAGGAGAAAGCCTGTCATTGCAGGCAGAATCCTATCTTTCGGTAGATGGAATCCATAATGTGGCTAAAATCCTTGAAGATATAGAAAATGAAAAGCTTGGAGATATTGAATTTGTTGAGGCCCTTTCCTGTACAGGCGGATGCCTTGGGGGACCGCTGACGGTTGAAAATGGATTTGTTGCAGCTGCCAGGTTAAGAAAACACTTGGAACAATCCCGGTATATGGAACGTGCTGAAAAAAGGATGGATTATTCTGAGGTTGACCTGGTATGGCAAAAGAAAATAGAGCATAAACCTGTTCTGAAGCTGGATGAAAACCTGCAGGAAGCACTTAGAAAAATGGGAGAGCTTGAAAGCATCAACGATAAATTACCCGGGCTTGACTGCGGTGCCTGTGGTGCTCCTTCTTGCAGAGCTTTAGCTGAAGATATTGTAAGGGGCAAATCCCATGAAACAGATTGTATCTTTAAGCTGCGGGAAAAGGTACGTGATTTGGCAATACAGATGATGGAGCTGGAAGGTAAAATGCCGCCTGTTATGGATGATTCCTCAAACGGGGAAGAAGATTTGAAAAAGTAAAATCGGTTTTCACCACAGCATGTCACAGAGTACTAGCATTGGGAAATAAGGGATAAACATGGATGTAAAAATGATTGCAGACAAATTGAATATGAAGGTGCTGGCGGGCAAAAAAGGACTCGGCATGAAGGTTGAGGATATTTATGCATGTGATCTTTTGAGCTGGGTGATGGCAAGGGCTGAAAAGGCAAGTGCATGGATAACAATTCATTCCCACGTAAATATAGTAGCCGTTGCGCTTCTTGCCGAGCTTTCATGTATAATAGTATCAGAGGGTGTAAAGGTAGAATCGAATACGCTTGAAAGAGCCGATATGGAAGGCATACCTGTATTGGGCACAACCATGAAAACCCACCGTACATGTATAGAAATCCATAATCTTATAAAAAGGGAGCAGAAAAAATGAAGCCGGAAAACCTGGATAAAAGACGTAATGGCTTTTCTTCAAGGCGCCTGGCTGTTGACCTTCATATTCATACTGCTTTGTCTCCTTGTGCGGATAACGATATGACACCCAATAATATTGTTAATATGGCTTTAATTAAAGGGCTTGATGCAATTGCAATAACAGACCACAACTGTACAAAGAATGTAAAAGCTGTTGTTGAGTGTGCAGATGATAAGGATATTCTGGTTGTTCCTGCAGTGGAAGTTATGACAAATGAAGAGGTGCACCTGCTTTGCTATTTTGAGGATATGGATATGCTTTCTGATTTTGGTGAATATGTCTATTATCATCTGCCTGAAACAAAAAATGAGCAGGGTATTTTCGGACAGCAGCTTATTATGGATTCATTTGACCAAATAACAGGCAATGAAGAGAAAATGCTTTTAAATGCTATAAATGCCGGTATCTATGAGGTAGCGGACAGAGTTAATACAATGGGCGGGGCATGTGTTCCGGCCCATGCAGATAGGAACTCATACAGTATAATTTCAAACCTGGGTTCTATACCGGAGGATTTATGTTTTAAATACGTGGAGTATAGTGCTGATTCACCACTAGAATCGGATTTTAAGAGGTATAAAAGGCTGATTGGTTCCGACGCCCATGATCTTTCACATATCCTTGAGCCATGTATGTTCATGGAATTAAAGGAAAAAAGGATAAAATGCATAATACAAGAGTTAAAAAATTAAAGGCACAGGCATTCTCGTGCTTTTACTGAGGAAGTCCGGGAAATAGCCGTTTAACGTCAGAGGCAGACAGCAAAATCTGCTGCCTGCCTCCAAAAACTGCGGTTTTGTGTGTATCCCTATGGACATGCAGCTAATGCTGCTTTTTTTAGAAGGGCTTTGCTATGAAATAGTAGCTTTGAGGGCATCGAATTTCTCTCTAAGTGCTTCATCCGGTTTCATAGCCATACCGGCTCTAATGGCTATTAAAGCATCGTTACGCATATCTGCGGTTACCAGGGCATCAGCCAGGTTATACCAATTTTTTACATGCATTGGTGAGTTTTTTGTCTGGTATGCAAAATATGGTACCACTCTTTGCCTGTAATATGGTTTAATATTATCATATTTTTCAAGTTCGGTACCATTCCATCTCATAAGGTTAATATCAAAAGGAATAATACCGTCCTTTTTATTCCATACTCCCAGATATGATTTTGCAGGTGCATTCCTGTGTTCACTTAATACAGGTATAAGGTCAAACCTGTGATAATCACGGGTGAAAAGCTTATTCAAGCTGTCGTTTCTAAAGGAGTATGCAATTAAAGCGGGAGGTTTGTCCTTGGGTGCCATCCCTAAAAGCAACTGCCTGCCCTGTTCATTGGTAAATGCGGCAGTTCCCCTGAAGTGCAGGCTGTCGTAATCCCTGTGGGCAAGTTCGGCAGCCTTATACCAGTTGTTATCCTGTTTTTTTAATACGATTGTCTTTATCTCCCGGTCTTCCCTGTAGGAAGCAATCAGTTCATCCCGTAAATCACCATCCAAATCAGCTAAAAGGATTTCTCTTGAATTACCGGAAAATGAAGGTTTTAATAGTGTAGTACCACCCGGGATAAAATCTTTTACTACTGCGTTATAGTCTTCGCCGACAAATCTTTTTGATATTTCAGTGATTGTTGAATTCAAGCCTTTTATAAATGTTTCGATAGGATTTTGCATTTGTGTGCCTGTATCTCTTTTGTAGCCAATCGGTGGAAGTTGTATAGGAAATGGCGGGAATATTCCCGTATTCCTTTTTATATTATCTGGGGTCGATTTATTATCCTGAGTATATTGGGAGAGCAGTGAACTACCTGCTATTGCCAAGCCTGCTAATTGTATTGGAATCATACTTTGTCCTCCTTTCGTATATTGTTCTACTCATATTATATGCATGGCAGGAAAATAGGTTAAAGTTTGTGTAATTGTATTTTATGGACAAACAATATAGGATTGAGTGTACTTTAGTACAATTGTATTAATAAAGCTTATATATAAAAAAGATAAAAGGCTGAATTATCTGATATTGAAACTATATCAATATAAAAACAGGCAGCCTTTAATAATACAGTTATTTAAAATCATGCACTAAGATGTATACAATAAACAAAGCTTTATACAAATAATGCTTTGTTTTAAGTGTTTTGCTCTAGAAATTAATTTAAAATTAACATTTTTTTGTTTGAAAATCATTGTTTTTTTAAAGCAGATTTGTTATACTATTAACACACTTTGTTAAATACTTAACATATTTTTAAGAAAAAAATTTTTTTCCGGGAGGGTTGAAAAATGGGCAGTGTTGATTGTTGCTGCAGATGTGAAGCTGTAGACGAAAAAAAACAAATGCTTCTTGAGGTTATTGAAAAGCACAGGGATAGGAAAGGCGCATTAATACCTGTTCTTCACGAAGCGCAGGAGATATATGGGTACCTTCCTATAAATGTTCAGAAAACCATATCGGAGGTCCTTGACATTCCTTTAACTGAAATTTATGGCGTTGTTACATTCTACACACAATTTTCTTTAGAACCTAAAGGCAAAAACAAAATCCAGGTTTGCATGGGAACAGCATGCTATGTAAAGGGTGCCAGCGGTATTCTCGACAAGTTAAAGGAAAAGCTTGGCATATCGGAGGGTGAATGTACGGAGGACGCTTTGTTTTCCCTTGAAGCAACCAGGTGTATCGGAGCCTGCGGACTGGCGCCTGTAATTATGATAAATGACGATGTATATGGAAGGCTGATACCTGACGAAGTAGAAGGGATAATAAATAAGTACAGGAATGAAGAGTTAAAATGAGAGATTTATCTCTCCATCTTATGGATATTTTGAGGAATTGTGTTGATGCCGGCAGCAGCAAGGTAAGCATCGGTTTAAAAGCAGACCGGGACGATGATGTTCTTACAATCACTGTAGATGATGACGGCAGGGGAATTGATCCTGGAATTGCCAACTGTGTGAAAGACCCTTTTGTTACTACAAGAAAAACCAGAAAGGTTGGATTAGGATTGCCGCTGTTGGCTGATTCGGCCAGAATGTCCGGCGGCAGCCTTGAACTGGTTTCAAAAGAAAAGGGGACGCTGGTAAAGGCTTTGTTCTCCATATCTCACATTGACAGGCCTCCCTTAGGTGATATAGGAGCTACTGTGGCAGGGATAATAGGAGCTGAAACAGATATAAGATGGATATTAACTTTTGATAATTGCAATAAGATTTTCAGTCTTGATACCGATGATATCAAAAAAAGAACAGAGGGGATGGACTTTTCCCAACCTGTAATTATAGCATGGATAAAGGATTATGTAAATGAAGGATTGAAATTTGTATTCGGAGGTGTATTAAATGAAATCTCTTGCTGAACTTGAGCAAATAAGGAAAAAAGCTTTGGAAGATGTGAGATTGAGAAACAGTGAAAAAGATAGTACCAGGGTAGTGGTGGGAATGGCAACCTGTGGTATTGCCGCCGGTGCAAGACCTGTTATGAACGCATTTATTGAAGAACTGGGCAAAAGGAGCCTTGGCAACATCAAGGTTACTATGACAGGCTGTATAGGTGTATGCAGATTGGAGCCTATTGTTGAGGTATTTGAGAAAAACGGCACTAAAGTTACCTATGTCAACATGACTCCGGAAAAAGCTGTCCGTATTGTTGCCGAGCACCTTGTTAACGGCAGGGTCTGTCTCGACTATACAATAGGTGCGGCTGAAAAATAATAACAACCAAGAAAGAAGGAGGGGGTCTTAAATGCAGATATTTAGGGCACATGTCCTGGTTTGCGGAGGTACCGGATGTACTTCGGCCAATTCGGAAAAAATAATAAGTGAGCTTGAAAAGAATATAGAAAATAACAATCTGCAAAACGAAGTAAAGGTTGTAAAGACCGGTTGTTTTGGGCTGTGTGCGGAGGGTCCCATTGTAGTTATATACCCTGAGGGCTCTATGTATACTATGGTGAAGCCTGAAGATGTAAAAGAAATAGTAGAGGAACACCTGTTAAAGGGACGAATTGTAAAAAGGCTGCTGGCAGGAGATACCGAAGCGGATGATGTGTCAAAATCCCTGGATAATGTAGAGTTTTTCAGCAGGCAGCACCGTATCGCACTTAGAAACTGTGGTATTATTAATCCGGAAAGTATTGACGAATACATTGCATATGAGGGTTATAAAGCGCTGGGAATAGTGCTTGCAGAAATGAGCCCGCAGGATGTTATTAAGGTAGTGAGAGAATCAGGCCTTAGAGGAAGAGGAGGCGGAGGCTTTCCTACCGGCCTGAAATGGGAATTTGCAATAAGGTCAAAAAACGAACAAAAATATATATGCTGTAATGCAGACGAAGGTGACCCGGGAGCATTCATGGACAGGAGCATACTTGAAGGAGATCCCCATTCGGTAATTGAAGCAATGGCAATTGCAGGCTATGCAATAGGAGCTAATCAAGGCTATGTCTATGTGAGGGCTGAGTATCCCATAGCAGTCAAAAGGCTTGAGATAGCAATTGAACAAGCTAAGGAATACGGACTTCTCGGCACAAACATATTTGATTCAGGCTTTGATTTTGACCTTGAAATAAGGCTTGGAGCCGGTGCATTTGTATGTGGGGAAGAGACGGCTCTTATGACCTCAATTGAAGGAAAGAGGGGCGAGCCAAAGCCTAAACCGCCATTTCCTGCAGTTAAGGGACTATGGGATAAACCGACGGTGCTTAATAATGTAGAAACATTTGCAAACATTCCAATAATTATTCTTAAAGGTGCCCAATGGTTCTCAAGTATAGGGACTGAAAAGAGTAAAGGCACCAAGGTATTTGCCATAGGCGGAAAGATAAACAATACCGGCCTGGTTGAAATACCTATGGGTACTACCTTGAAAGAAGTGATATATGACATAGGCGGGGGAATACCTGACGGCAAGAAGTTCAAAGCTGCTCAAACCGGGGGACCTTCCGGGGGATGTATACCTGAAGGGCATATTGATGTTCCCATAGAGTATGATACACTGATTGAGCTTGGGTCCATGATGGGTTCAGGCGGACTTATCGTTATGGATGAAGATAACTGCATGGTTGATATAGCTAAATATTTCCTTGAGTTTACCGTAGACGAATCATGTGGTAAGTGTCCGCCGTGCCGGATAGGTACAAAAAGGATGTATGAAATACTTGAGAGAATTACCGGGGGGAAAGGTGAAGAAGGAGATATTGAAAAGCTTGAAATACTTGCGAAAAATATAAAGAGCTCTGCCCTCTGCGGACTTGGACAGACTGCTCCTAACCCGGTTTTAAGTACATTGAAATACTTCAGGGACGAATATGATGCACATGTAAGTGATAAAAAATGTCCTGCAGGCGTCTGCAAGTCAATGCTGAGCTATGTTATCAGTGATGAGCTTTGTAAGAGCTGCGGAATCTGTGCCCGCAACTGTCCCGTTGATTGCATAAGCGGTGAAAAGGGAGTACCTTACAAGATTGAACAGGAAGCGTGTATCAAGTGTGGAGCCTGCATGGAAAAATGTCCATTCAAGGCCATATTCAAGAATGCATGATAAAACTTATAAAGGAGGTTTTAGACAATGGAAATGGTTAATATTACGATAGATGATAGAAAGCTTGAAGTGCCTTTTAATTATACTATTCTAGAAGCCGCCAGATATGCCAACATTGCAATCCCCACACTGTGTTTTCTAAAAGATATTAATGAAATAGGCGCCTGTAGAATGTGTGTTGTGGAAGTAGAAGGAGCAAGAAGCCTCCAGGCAGCATGCGTGTATCCTGTTTCCGAGGGACTGGTAATAAAGACTCAAAGTCCTGCCGTAAGGGAATCCAGAAAGGTTACTCTTGAACTTATATTGTCAAATCATGACAGAAAATGTCTTACATGTGTGAGAAGCCGGACCTGTGAGCTTCAAAAGCTTGCTGAAGAGCTCAATATAAAGGATGTAAGGTTTGACGGAGAAAGAGACGTTATGCCTGTTGACGAGGTTTCACCTTCAATAGTCAGAGACCCCAATAAATGTGTTTTATGCAGACGCTGTGTAAGTGTTTGTAAAAATATACAAACCGTATCTGTTATAGACACTAACGAAAGAGGCTTTAATACGGTTGTAAGTTCTGCTTTTAACAAACCTCTGAGTGAAGTTCCCTGTATCAACTGCGGGCAATGTATTACAGCCTGTCCTGTGGGAGCCTTAAGAGAAAAGGATGATACGGACAAAGTCTGGGATGCCCTTAATAATGAAAATATGCACGTTGTTGTGCAAACGGCTCCGGCAGTCAGGGTTGCATTGGGCGAAGAATTCGGAATGCCTTTGGGCAGCAGGGTAACAACCAATATGATTGCATCTTTGAGAAGACTGGGATTTGACAAGGTATTTGATACGGATACGGCAGCCGACCTCACAATAATGGAGGAGGGTACAGAATTGATAAACAGGATAAAGAACGGCGGCAAGCTGCCGCTGATTACATCCTGCAGCCCGGGATGGATTAAGTTTTGTGAACACAACTATCCTGATTTTTTGGATAATCTCTCAACGTGCAAATCTCCTCACCAGATGTTTGGAGCGGTACTTAAGTCATATTATGCCGAAAAGGAAGGTAAAGACCCTTCTGAGATATTTGTCGTTTCAATAATGCCTTGTACCGCTAAAAAGTTTGAAGCCCAAAGACCTGAGCTTTCATCCACAGGATACCCGGATGTTGACGTAGTACTTACTACCAGGGAATTGGCAAGGATGATCAGGGAAGCAGGCATTGACTTTACTTCACTGCCGGTGAGGCAATTTGACGATCCCATGGGAGCTGCTTCCGGTGCCGGTGTGATTTTTGGAGCCACGGGAGGAGTGACGGAGGCTGCTTTGAGGACAGTGGTTGAAATACTGGAAGAGAAGACACTTGAAGATATTGAATTTAAAGCGGTAAGAGGGACAACAGGTATTAAGGAAGTGGAACTGGAGGTTGCAGGCATTACCTTGAAAGCAGCCATAGCGCATGGTACGGGTAATGCAAGGAAGCTTCTGGACAGTATCAGAGCAGGTGAAAAGGAGTATCATTTCATAGAGGTTATGGCATGTCCCGGTGGCTGTGTGACCGGTGGAGGGCAGCCTATCCAGCCCTCAGATGTGAGAAGCTGGATTGATTTGAGAAAGGAAAGGGCAGCAGCCATATATGAGGAAGACAAAGATATGGCTGTGAGAAAGTCACATGAGAACCCAAATGTCCAAAAGCTTTATGAAGAGTATTTTGAAAAGCCGGGAAGCCATAAGGCGCACGAGCTGCTCCATACCCATTATGTAACGAGGGAAAATTATCCTGTTGGCTGAGTAAATAAAACTATATGGAAACATCCTTGATTTTTGCAAAAACCGGAAAACAGAAGACAAGAAAAGCTTTTTCTGTTATCCGGTTTTTTTGCGGGTTTTCCTTTACAAGATAAGGTCCGGCCTATGGTTGCCCGGCCTTTTTTACTTCTGGAAACAAACAGAAAATTGTTACATTTATTTAATATTTGAGTCATGAATTGATTAGCAATTTATGCTATACTATATAACGTCTCTAAATCTTGCGGTATGCCTTTTAAAATACACAAAAATTACAGTGTGTTTCAAAAGGCATATTGCATAGAATTGCGGCGTTACATATAGGTTAATACTAATGACTTTAGGAGTAAGCTAATGATTGGATTTTTAAAACAGATTTTTGGTAACAGAAAAAGAATGGCCATTGTTATCCCTTCAATATTGGTTATAATGATTTTGATAATTTTTTTATTTGCCGGCGGGGGTATTGGCGCTCCGGACAATGTTCCGGCAGCGAATGATGATAATTTGCATCCCGGGGATAGTGATGTAAATGATAAATTTACTAAACCTGATGATGATATTTGGGATAATGACCCGGTATCTGAAGCTGATAATGAAATTATAATAGATGAAAGTGAGAATGAAGAGGAAACCATCCTTTCAGGAGGCTTATATACAAAAAAGCTTGTGGAGGAAGAAAGCATTAATATCCTTATTCTTGGTGAAGATGAAAAATATACATTAATGGACACCATTGGCATTATAAGTATAGATAAAAAATCAAAAACAATGAAACTCATAATGATACCAAGGGATACATATCTTGATTATAATAGCAGGATTAGAAATTTTATTGATAAAAAAGGACTTGCCAAATCCTATAAGATTAATTATTCCTACTGGATAGGCTATGAGCTCAAATACGAAGGCAAGTTTAAGAAATACCATTCGATAAGCTTTGTGGCAGATGTAATAAATGAAAAGTTCGGGATTGAAGTGGATGATTTTATTAAAGTAAACCCGGATGGTTTTGTGGAAATTGTGGATTTGTTCGGAGGAGTTAATATTAATGTCCCTTATGATATGAATTATGAAGATCCTTACCAGGACTTGTACATACACCTGGAAAAGGGCCAGCAGCACCTGGACGGTGAACAGAGCGAAGGATTTGTAAGATACCGGAAGGGCACCGACAGGCATGGGAATTATCATGACCATGGCGATGTTGCAAGAAAGAAAAACCAGATAACATTTATCAAAGAGTTTTTCAAGCAGCATGCAACACTATCTAATATTGATAAAACCAAAGAGCTGGTTGATACACTTAGCAGCAATATATGGTCCAGTATAAAAGTGTGGGATGTGCTGGTTAAATATGTTGGTGTAGCAAAAGACATCATACAGGATAAATATAAAATAGAGAGCACCGTATTAAGTGGCGAGCTTAAAATGATTCGCGGTGTATCTTATATGATTATACAAGACTAGTACTCTATTAAGTTAACTATATTCTTTGAGAGAATTTTGCCGCCAGTGTTCTCAATCTTGGCGCAGAGTATTCATAAAATTCCTTGTATGACTCGCAATAATAATTCAGGACAGGTTTTCCGTTTACAAACGGTTCCCTTGAACGTCTGCAGCCTCCGCGGCAAAGGGTTTGCCATCGGCATTCCCTGCAGGCGTGATCTACATGCTTTGAAACATCTACAAATTTCATTCCAGGTTTGCTTGTTCTCAGCTCTTCATATCCGATTTCATTGATGTTGCCAAGATACCATTCGTCTATTACATAGAAATCACATGGATATACGCCTCCGTCGGCTTCTATTACAAACTGGCAGCTGCAGACACCAAGCATACCGCAGGATTCGGGTGCATATCCCATGAACATGCCCACAAGGTTGTCAAAATGCCTTATACTTATGAAGCTGTCCTTTGACACATCATTATACCACAGGTCAAAAAGTGTCTTAAGAAAGTGTGTATACCTCTCTGGTGTAAGGGAGTAATTATGTCCTCCCGGTTCTTCTTCCAAAGGGTCAAGGCAGGGTATGAACTGGAGGTATTTAAAATTGTTTTTTTTGAAAAAGCCGTATATTTTATTAATATGCCTGGCTGTATAGGAGTTTATAACCGTAAGAATGTTGTATTCGACCCCGTATTTTTTGAAAAGGTCAATTGTTTGCATTACCCTTTTGTAAGAGCCTTTATCGGCCAAATCTATCCGGTTGGCATCATGTATATCTTTTGGGCCGTCCAGGGAGATGCCTACGAGAAATTTGTTGCCGGCAAAAAACTGTGCCCATTTATCATTTATGACCATTCCGTTGGTTTGTATTGCGTTATTTATTGGTATTTTTTTAATATTATATTTTTTTTCAAATTCAATGAGCTTATTAAAAAAATCAAGTCCTGATAGTGTGGGCTCACCTCCTTGAAATGCAAAGGTACAAATGCTGTCTGCATACTCCAATCCCTTTTTTACAATACTTTCAAGAGTGTCAATGCTCATCTTTCCATAGGATTCGGTAAGCCTTTTTTCAGCTATTGAATGGTAGAAGCAGTATTTGCACTTGAGGTTGCATAAGCTGGATGAAGGTTTTATAAGTACACTAAGTGGCGGCATTCAATTCATCTCCAATTTAAAATAATAATATTCCCAAAACACCTGAGCCAATTATTATAAAAATCGGATGTATTTTGGTTTTTACCAGCAGTAAAAATGATATTACTGCCAAGCATATGCTTTTTACTTCAAAAATCTGATGTCCTCCCATATTAAAATCAATGCCCTTTGCAATTAATCCGTCAGCTTTTGCAGCAATTATATGATTCCCTGCTGCAATATTGACCGCAGCATTTATTATGATGGCTGTTATAACCGGTCTTAAGCCATACAATGCATTTTTGACCGCAGTATTATTATATACCTTGAAAAAGAATGTGGCAACCAGTATGACTATTAAAGCACATGGAATGGCAATGCCAAGAAATGCAGCAATAACACCCCATATATTTCCGGTTACCTTAAAGCCCGTACCTACTGCGGCATTAACTGCGACAGCTCCGGGAGACATTCCGGCAATTGCTATTACATCTGTAATTTCCTGTGTGCTGAGAAGCTGATTGGTCTCAATATCTTTAAGCAGCATGGGAAACATTACATAGCCGCCTCCAAATGCAAATAAACTTAATTTGGCAAACATAAGAAATATTTCAACCAGTAGTTTCATTGCCGTCATCTCCTTTGCATGTTTTTATTCCGGAACCCGGCAGGTTTGTCAATATACCCGGCACCAATAATGAGAGTAGAATAATAACCATCAAAAGCGTATTGGATTGAAGCTGAAAAAGGATGGCAAATATGAAGGTTATTACTATAATTAGGATTCCGCATAAGCCAACTATTATTGAAATTGTTTTTTTAGTGTCTAATCCATTTTTTAATTTAGATATAAAAAGACCTATACCTGCACCGGATATAATCAATGGTATTGGAGGTATTTGGGCAAATGTTGCCAGGATGAAGGCACACAGCATAATGGTTATTCCGGTTTTGCCTTTAACTGCCGTTTTTCCTATTTTGTAAGCTGCATACAATATAAGGCCGATTATTGCCGGATATATGCCCCTGAATGCAGATTGGACCGCAGATATATCTTTAAACTTCATATATAACAATGATAAAATCATTACTATTATTACGGGGGATGTCAGGTTTCCAAGAAGGGCTGCTATTGCCCCGGGCACACCCGCTATGGAAAAGCCTACAAAGGCTGATGCATTTAATGCTATTGCGCCGGGAAGTGATTGGGAAACTGCAAATATATCAGTTATTACCTCTCGTTTTACCCATTTTTTTCCTTCGACAACTTCCCGTTCCATTAAAGACAGGATGGCATATCCTCCGCCGAAGCTCATACTTCCCAGCTTTAAAAATGTAATGTAAATTTGTATTAGTAGCTTTAGTTTTTTCACGTTAACCTCCTTCTAAGCATTCAAATGAGATTCCGAAACCATTACTGCAGAACCTAAAGATATTGCATCTTCCGTAAATTTGCCTCCTTTGCTGAAAATCACCTTGGTGTTATCCTTGAGAAATGATTTGTTTATGGCAATTTCAGTAGAAATTTTAGAAAATAAAGCGGAGTATTTAATGAGTGGTCCGCTTAGTATAACTATTTCAGGATTAAACAGGTTTACATAATTTGCAAGACCGGAACCAAAGACGGCCGCAGAGCTCTTTATTATTTCTGCGGACAGTGGGTCTCTTTCCTCGGCGGCCCGGCATACATCCACATATGAAATATCTTCTAAGGCTTTGGAAATAGAAGATGTCCTTCCTTTTTTCAATGAAGATGTAAATTTACCGGTTATTGATATGACTGAGCAATAGGATTCAATGCAGCCATAATTTCCACAATGGCATTTTTCTCCGTCAACATCAATTGTCATATGACCGAATGCGTCTTCTGCATCATTTATTGTCCTTACCAGTGTTCCGGAGGATATGGCTCCGGTCCGGATTCCTATACCACAGTTGAAATATGCCATATTACTGCAATCTCTGCCTGCACCAAACAGCCATTCTGCAAGTATTGCAGTATTTGCACCATTGTCTACAAATACAGGAATGCCTGTTGCGGCCTGCAGCATTTTTTTCAAAGGCACGTCGGTCCAACCTTTTGCTGTGAAGTTCATGGGATTTAATACAATGCCCTTGCTCTTTTCCAAAGGGCCAACGGTGCCTATGCCTGTTCCAAGTACCTGCTTTTTATCTATGTTTTTCAATTTGAGGGTGTTTTCAATATATTGAGCAATCAAAGCTACGGTTTTAGCAGGAATGCATGATTCATCCATTGTAAAATAATACCTGTCTATAATATTCATTTTAATATCCGTAAGTACTGCTCTGGTGTATGTTCTGGAAATATCTATACCAAAAATATAATAATTTGATTTTACCATATCATACAATACAGGTTTTCTTCCACCTGTTGAATCAGCAGTACCTAAGGCGGAAATAATACTGGCATTTTCTAGGCGATTGATGCTTCTGTTTAATGTACTTAATTTCTTTTTGGTTATATCTATAAGCTTATTTTTAGTTATGGGACCTAAATTCTGTATGAGTCTAAGAATATGTTTATCATCATTATTAAGTTCATTTAAAAGTTTTATGACATTTACCATATTATTACCCCCTACATTTCAAAAAATATTTACTCTCATATTATACACACTTTTATCCATTATGGCAATAAGTTTAAGTTTTTTTAACTTTATTTTTATATTTAGTAATTTTTGTCTTATATAAAATCTTGCCATAAATTACATAAAGGTTTAGTGGTAATAATGTTGAATATATTATGTAAACCTGGTGAAAAACCGGAGTTAATTTATTCCAAGGGGGATTTTATGTAATGGATGCCAAGAAACTGCTTATTTCGGGCGTATTAAGTTTGGCCGTACTCATTAGCAGCACAGGTACATTATTTGCACAGAGCTTTTCATACACTGTGAAAAAGGGAGACACTTTCGGGGAAATCGGCTATAGGTACGGTGTTAGTGCTATAGATATTATGAGGGCAAACAACGCCGATATAAATACTGTAATCTATCCCGGACAAACCATAACAGTACCGTCGGCCGGTCAAATAGTGCACACAGTCCAATCAGGTGAGACATATTGGATAATAAGTAAAAAATATAGAATAAATTTACACAAGCTGCTTTCTGAAAACGGCGCCAGCGATAAAACAATACTCTACATTGGTGACAGGGTTTTAATACCATCATCAAGTGAGCTTATACATACGGTCGTAGCAGGAGAAACATTTTACATTATAAGTAAAAAATACGGAATTAGCCTGCTCGATTTACTTGAATTAAACGGGGCTGATGAAAATACAATTATATACATTGGCCAAAAGATAAAAATACCGGTATCTTATTTAAATGGTGCAGAGCCTTCAAAGCCCTATGTCACTTACACAAGCTATACGGTGCAAAAAAATGACAATATATGGAATATTGCAATAAAATTCGGCTTACCATATTATGAACTTCTTAATGCCAACGGTCTAAATGAATCGTCACAGTTAAGTGTGGGAAGCATACTAAAAATTCCCGTTCATCATATTCCGGTTAAGGACACTCCCGGTGCAAAGTATGGTGAATTCCTGGAGTGGTGGTCTGAGGCACAGTATGTCATACCAAGGGAAAGCAGTTTTACGGTAGTGGATTTTTATACAGGCAAATCATTCAAAGCAAAGCGTACGGGTGGAGCAAACCATGCGGACTGTGAAACCCTGACCCTGGAAGACACTGAAAAAATGAAGGAAATCTGGGGAGGAGAATTTAGTTGGGTAAGGCGTCCCGTTACCATAATGGTTAATGGAAGAAAAATAGCGGCAAGCGCCACTGCTATGCCTCATGCAGGCAATGATAGCGTACCTGGCGGTGTATGGGCTGATTGGAGAAGCGGAAATTATCCTTCAGGTACTAACTATGACTGGATAAAAAATAATGGGGCACATGGTCATTTTGATATACATTTTTTAAACAGTACCAGACATAAGGATGGACAGCTTGATACCAAGCATCAAAGCTGTGTTGAGGTGGCGGCAGGTATAAAATGACCGGTACGAGTCCATAAATTAAAGGATAGACAGGACAGAAAAAATTATAATTAAAATATCCTTACAACAGTACCTACAGCCACATCATTGAAAAGTTCGTTCACATCGCAGTTGTACATCCTAATGCAGCCGTTGGAAGCTGACTGACCTATGGAAGCAGGATTATTAGTGCCATGTATGCCGTAATGGGGTTCCGACAGCCCCATCCATCTTGTTCCGAAGGGACCGCCCGGATCTATTTGCTTGTTTACAATTGTGAATGTCCCTGTAGGAGTTGGTGTATTTGGTTTACCTGTGGCTACGGTATATGCTTTTACAAAACTTCCCTGACGGTAAAGGGTAAGTGTTTTGGCAGGAATACTGACAGTAATACCTACAGGAGAAGGTTTTGCCGGGATACAGACAACTTGCCCTATATACAAATTTCTAGGATTTATTCCTGGATTTGCATTAAGCAACTCCTGTAAACCTACATCAAATGTAAACGCAATGGAGGCCAGTGTATCGCCTTTGGTAATAACATAGTAATTTGATGTAGGACATGCGGGTAGTAATGGTTTTTCCTGAGCTACACAGATAATTTGTCCCACAGACAGCCTTTCAGGTATGATTCCCGGATTGGCAAAAAGTATAGCTTCTACGGAGGTATTGAATCTTCCGGCGATTTTTGCAAGTGTATCGCCGCTTCTAATTGTATAAGGTGCGGTGCCTATGGGACAGGACGGTTCCTGGATCTGTCGGGGTATGCAAATTTCCTGCCCGATAAACAGCCTCTCAGGTACAATGCCTGGATTTACATCAAGTATTGCGCTTACGGTTGTATTGAATCTTTTCGCCAACAGGGCAATGGTATCCCCACCCTTTATTACATAAATTTCCGTACCCGACGGACAGGTGGGCTGTGGTATGCATAACGTTTGTCCGATAAACAGTCTTTCAGGTATAATACCGGGATTTAAGGCAAGTATTGCATTTACGGTTGTATTAAATCTCACTGCCAGAGCAAAAAGTGTGTCACCGCTTTGTATGATATAAGGTATACTGCCGTAAGGACATTGGCGGAATAATTTTTTATAAAACACTTTTATTACCTCACTCTCACAGAAGTTCCTACGGGTACAAGATTAAACAATTCACTTACGTCACTGTTGGACAATACAAGGCTGTTACCTGTTGAATATGCATCTACAAATTCGGACGAGTTAATCCCTCTTATACCAAAGTCTGCTTCGGATAAGCCCAGCCACCTTGAACCACCTTCTACTCCAGGGTCCACATTTTTGTTTATTACTGAAAATGTACCCCTGGGTACAGGAAGGTCAGGGTTTTCAACCGCAATTGTGTAGCTCGCAAGTTCATTTCCATTTCGGTACACTACCAGTGTCCGGGCTTCAACAATTACCTCCACATTTACAGGTGAGGGAGCAACAGGTATACATATGACCTGGTCAACATATAAATCCTCGGCTCCTATTCCGTAGTTTGAGAACATCAGCTGTTGGACAGTAATATTGAAATATCCGGCTATTGATTCCATTGTATCGCCTTCTTTAACCACATAATAGTTGGTTGTAGGGCATGAAGGATAAGGCTGGATCTTAAGAGGAACACAAATATCCTGTCCTATTGTCAAATTAGTTGGTGTAATACCGGGATTTGCACCTATTATATCCTGCACGCTCGAATTATACGTCCAAGCTATTTTACCAAGTGTGTCCCCGGCTCTTATAGTATAAGGCACGGAGCCCGCAGGACATTGCCTGAAATTCATGTTAGTTATCATTTCCTTCCAAAAATAGGAGGGAGAAGCTGTATTCTTTCACACTCCACATTTGATTACTAAATATATATTTAAATTATTCTATGAGAAGCCAGATACCTTTTATCTGCCGCCTCTATGTATTATATGTCTGATATGTGGAACTTGTGCCGGTTAAAGCATACGAACTTTTGTCTGAAAGTTAAAAATATAAAGGGTATATCCGGTGTATCAACACTTGCAGCTTTTGCTTTTATGCTGTTTTCACCAGGAGTAAGTGTAGGACATTCTACGTCTGTTTCCAGAGGTTTACTATTATGATTTTCAGGGATGATACCTGTAAGTCCTTTTATACAAGTATTTGTTAAAATTCTTCTTTGTTTTTATTGAAAAAAGATATAATAATATTGAAGTTAATGAAACCTTTTTAATGCTCTCTGAATAATATGTAACTGTAATATTTATGTTTACATATAAAAATTCCAGGGAGTGATTATATTGACAATATATGTTGTAAAAGCCGGTGATTCTCTTTATAGTATATCCAACACTTTTGGAGTGAGCACCCAAAGTATAGTGGAGGCTAATGATTTGGATGAAATACCATATTTGGTAGTGGGACAGGCACTGGTTATTCCTACAACGGAGCAGGCATACATAGTAATGCCTGGAGATAGCCTTTGGTCTATCAGCAGAAAATTCGGTGTATCTGTAGAAAGCATAGTAAGACTTAATAACATTACGAGTCCGGGCCAGATATATCCTGGTATGGGCCTCAGGATACCGCAGCAATCAAAAAATTACGGTACTATTGAAACCAATGCCTATATCGAACCTTCAACTGCAGAAAATGAAAAGAAAATAGTAGATAATGTGGGCAAATACCTTACTTATATAAGTCCATTCAGTTACCAGGTAAATTATGATGCCACGCTTACAGGTATAAATGATACCACAATTCTCAATACTGCAAAAAAATACAATATAGCGCCGCTTATGGTAATTACTAATTTCCGTGAAGGAAACTTTGACGCAGAACTGGCTCAAACAATTCTTACAAATAATGACCTGCAGGCAAAGCTTTTTAATAATATTCTTAAAGTGATGGAAGAAAAAGGGTATTACGGATTGAATATAGATTTTGAAAGAATATTACCTGAAAGCAGGCAGCTTTACAATGATTTTCTTAAGAATGCGGTTGCATTTTTCAGGCCTAAGAATTATCCCGTGTCAACTGCACTGGCCCCAAAACCGGAGGATTACCAGACGGGAGCATGGCATGGGGCCCATGATTACAAGGCCCATGGGGAAATAGTGGACTTTGTCATACTTATGACTTATGAATGGGGATGGTCGGGTGGCCCGCCTTATGCTGTTGCACCAATTGACCTTGTAGAGGATGTAGTGAGATATGCTGCGTCAGTCATACCACCTGAAAAAATAATGATGGGCGTACCCACTTACGGATATGATTGGCCGCTCCCGTATATGCCCCAGGGCGGCTGGGCGAAGCGGGTAAGCCCCCAGGAAGCCATTGGGATTGCGGCCCAATACGGTTCCAGCATAAACTATGATTACAATGTCCAGTCTCCATGGTTCAACTATTGGGATGAACAGGGCATAAAGCATGTAATATGGTTTGAAGATGCAAGAAGCATTGAAGCAAAGCTCAAGCTTGCCGCCCGATATAAATTAAAAGGCGTAAGCTATTGGGTGCTGGGTGTTCCGTTCCCCCAAAACTGGGAAGTGCTTGATAATATGTTTTTTATCAAAAAGCTGCTTTAAAAAGCAATTTGGATACAATATTAAGTAAAGACCATACTATTAAATTTAGTATGGTCTTAATAAATGGGCATCGCTTCTTGGGATGTTAATTTTACCTGTATATATTAAGGCTGCCGGATGAGGTTTTAACTGTAATTTTGTTTTTACCGGAACCTACGGTTCCAACAAGTGAATTCCTGGTTTTCTTTTCAAGCTCTATAGCAAAACCGCTTAAACTTATACTCCCTGATGTCGAAACGGAATCCAGATAAAACTCTGAGCTTTGGGGAAGATTTATTTTAACGCCGCCTGAAAGAGTCTTTATATATATGTCGTCTTCTAAGTATTTTAATCCAATATTTATACTGCCCGATACGGAGTGCCCGTCAAGTTTTCCTGTAAAGCCTTGGGCCTTAATACTGCCCGATGTAGTATTAAGACTGGCTGTTTTTGTTTCCAGCACACCGGCCTTGAAGCTTCCTGACGTGGAGCTGAATTCAAAAGAATCACATTTTGCCGAAATATTCATACTGCCTGATATAGTCTTTGATTCTATATCATGTGCATGGATCAAATCACTGGAAATACTTCCTGAAACCGTTTTACAGGTAAGTTTGTCAAGCTCCAGCCGGGGAAGGTCAACAGACCCGGAAGTAGATTTGATATTGAGGCTTCCGGAGTACGATTGTGGAATATAAACAGTTAATTTCATATGCTGCCTGTTATCAAAAAAATTAAAAAAATTGAAGAAATCGTATTTAATCTCATTCACCTGTATTGTAATTTTATTTCCATCCTTATAAGCTTTCAATTCGGGTGTTTGCCTGCTGTTTTTTGTGAACTGCCCGGTAAGGCTTGCCTTAAGTTGTGTACCGGCTGCAGGCACCAGGCTTATATTGCTGCTGACTGTTTTTATATATATTTCCTCTATTTTCTCTGATGTATCAAATTCTTTTTCTCTATTGATTTTTATCATGTTTCCCTTAAAGAGAAAACCGTCCTGTTCTTCCGAACGGCTTTTCGAGCCGCCTATCCATCCAAGGCCTGCAGCGACTGCTGTCACGGCAAATACTAAAATCATTACTATTACCAAAAAGGCCGTTATTTTTGTCAGATTCATATATTCTCCTTCCTAAAGCTTTGTGTATTTTAAAGCTATAGTGCATAGATTTATGATGTTACATATAATAGCTTTTTGCAGTACTGATAAAAATAAATACGTGTATTATTACAAAATGTCTTATTATTAAGAAAAAATATTGTTTCAATATAAAATATTAATTTAAAAATGGTATAATTAGTGGATTAATAATATTACGCTTTAGGAGTGCACTCTGGGCAATAATTTAAAATATGGGTTTGGAGGGCGGCATAATAAAAAACATAGACAATGTGCAAGAGGTTATAGATATGCCTTTGAAAAACACGAAAATAATGATTACAGGAGCCGCAGGAGCTGGGAAGTCGTTACTTATGCTTGATAGGTATATTCATATGGTAGAAAGGCTCGGTGCTCCTAGTGAAAGTATCCTGGTGCTTCTGCTCAACAGGACGCAGTCCCTGAAATGGCGAAAGAAAACCATATTATCAGGTTCCGGGCTTATATGCAGAACTTCATATTATGGATTTGTACAGTCAGAATTGAGAACATACTATCCACTGCTTTTAAAAAGCTGTATGGACATAGGGTACAGGGACATTGAACCTGTGTTTTTAAATTTTGAATCAGCACAATACCTGCTTGCAAAAGTCATAAATAAAAGGAGGGAAAAGGAAGGTCTTTTTGAAGGTGTTACTTCATTTTCGGACAGGATTTCAATAGACCTTGCTGCAAACCTTGTTAAGGCTGCTACTTCCAATATCCCTTATGTTGAAATTGGAAAGAGGCTTTACAGTGCACTTTCACAAAAAGATGAAACCAGAAGGCGAATTTATGGCGACATGGATAGTGTTATAGCATCATACCGGCAAAAATGCATGGAGCTTGGGGTATTCGATTTTGGAATGGCTGTTGAGCTTTACCATAATCATCTCCTGCAAAATCAAAGCTACAGGCAGCATCTTTTTAATAGATTCAAACATTTGATAATTGATAATCTTGAGGAATGTGTACCGTCCCAGACAGACCTTGTATACTTTCTTATAGATAAAGTGTATTCATGCATGATTTCCTATAATCCCGAGGGAGGATACGGACAAAGCTTTGGCGGCAACCGTGAATATGTGGAAAAAAGGTTTTCCAAAAAGCTGGATGTCTTAAAATTAAGAGGTTCCAGAACATGTACGCCTGAGCTTTTCAGCTTCGCAGACAAACTGTATTCAAGCATCTTTGCCGCATTCAAAGATACGGGGACAGCCCAACTATTGAAAACGGCTTTGGACGACTCAAAAACGGGTCCAGCGGAACAGCACTCCATGACCAGGTCCATAGAGAGAAATGATCCTGTTGAATTGAGAAGTGAAATGCTTGAGAAAATCGGGGAAAGAATATACAGCCTGATCGTAAAGGATGGTTATATGCCGTCGGATATTGCTGTTTTATCAACATACGCAGATCAGGTTACGGAATATGTTCTTGAAAGAATATTGAAGGAAAAGGGATATGGTATCTTTAATATCGGGAGAAAGGAGAAAATTGTGGAAAATCCGTTTTCACAAGCACTTATCACCCTTGCCCAGCTTTGCCATCCCCAATATAAAATTATGCCAAACTCCGACCATGTAAGGGATCTTTTAATAATGGTACTTAAAATTGATCCTGTGAGAAGTGCCATTATTTCTGGTGAAATATGCAGGCAGAAGCCATTTGCAGGATTTCCAAAGATAGATTCTCCAGCCCTTGTTGAAAGAACCGGTTATTATAATATGGAAAAATACGAGAGTATCAGAGCATGGATAAAGGAATACCGGGAAATGGATAAGCCTCTTTTAATCAATGAGTTTTTTCAAAGGGTGTTTATGGAAATACTCCTTGAAGAAAATGTTAACAGGGATGATATACTGCAGGCCAAAAAGCTTATAGATAGTTCTAAAACTTTTGTGGATACGGTGTCTCGGTTTAACAGGAACGGGAGCAGGGATTTTTTAGAGATGGCCTGTCATGGCATAAAGGGTGCGGAGAGTATTTTTGAGCTTCAAGAAAAGCTTACCGGTGATTTTGTGTTTTTGGCAACACCTGTTTCATTCCTGGCATCAGGTATTGAAAGCAAGGTGGTTATCCTGACAAGCATCAGCAGTGAAAACTGGTATCCAAGGAGTATAAGGGAGCTTACGAATCCGCATGTGCTTACTAAGACATGGGATATGGGAAGTGCATATACAGAGGAGCTTGAGGAAGAAAACAGAAGAAAATATCTCGCCGTTTTGATGAGAAATATTATAAAAAGATGTGGTGAAAGGCTTATAACATTTGAATCTGATATTTCCTCAGGTGGGTTTGAGAATAACGGAGTTCTATCGGAATACTTTGACGGTATTACGGGGGGATATGATGGGACTTAGAAAAGGTCAAAAAGAACTTGTTGAAAAATATACGGGGGGTTATTGTGCAGTACCTGCCATTCCCGGAGGAGGCAAGACTTACAGCCTCACCCAGTGGGCTGCGGGAATAATTGAAAAAGGTTTGCACAGGCCGGGAAAGCTCCTGATTGTGACTTATATGAACAGTGCGGTTAACAATTTCAAGCAGAGAATATCAAAAGAGCTTCAATTAAGAGGCATAAGAGCAGGAAGAGCATATTCCGTATCAACAATACACGGGCTGTGCCTGCAGGTAATCAAGGAAAAGCCCGATCTTGTAATAGCCGACCAGGAGTTCAAAGTAATAGATGAGTTAAGCAAGGTACGGCTGATAAGCAGTTGTATTGATGAATGGAGAAGGCATAATGAAAAATCATTCATGTTTTTCGTGGACACTGAAAACATGAGCTCGGGTAAGCTGGAGCAAATCTGCAAAAAGTGGCATGAAAAGCTTGAAAGAGTTGTTAACAGTGCTATTGGCGATTTTAAACTAAAAGGTATAAATGCCCCTGCTGCTGAAAAGCTTTGCAGCAGTATTACCGGCAATTCGCTGCTAAAGTGCTGTGTGCAGATTTACAGAATTTATGACAGGAAGCTTAAAATGGCTGGATTCCTTGATTTTGACGACATGCTTTTCAATGCAAAAAGAATGCTTGAGGAAGATAAAGTACTTTTAGAAAAATATAGAAAAAAATATACCTTTGTTTGTGAGGATGAGGCACAGGATTCAAACAGGATACAAAATGATATTCTCACACTGATAGCAGGAGGAAACCTCTTAAGAGTCGGTGACAGCAACCAGGCAATATGTGGAACGTTTACAAGCAGTGATTTCAGGCTATTCAAGGATTTTTGTGAAAATGACAATACGGTTGTCTATAATATTACCCAGTCCGGCAGGAGTTCAAAGGATATTATTGATTTTGCAAATCATTTTGTTGATTATATCACAGACGGCCATCCGGTTGAAAAGTGCAGAAACAGCTTGATTAAGCAGTATATTGAGCCTGTTGGAAAAGATGATCCGTATGCAAATCCCCGGACTATGGAATATGGAGTAAAAGCAAAGGTATTCAGCAGCTGGAAAGAAGAAGCTGCTGCGGTAGTAAAGCAGGCGATATATACCTTGAAAAAAAATCCGGATAAGACAATTGCTATTCTTGCTCCGGCTTTATGGCAAAATTCATATATTGCAGGACTCCTTGAGCTTAAAGGCATACCCTTTGAACAGCTTGACAATACTTCCTCAGAAAGGAATAGAGCCATAAGGATATTGGGGAGGGTGATTGATTACATATCATCCCCATATAATGGGGAAAAGCTTTATGAAATGCTGCTGGAGTGCTTTATTAAAAGATCAGGTAAAAATAAAACCGGTATGGATGAAAAAAAAGCAGGAAAGCAAGTGAAGGAACTAAAAATTCTTGAGGAGTATCTTTCTAAATGCCATGTGGAAAAAATAATTTATCCGGTTGGGGGGCAGATAGATTATGATAAGATTCCTGATGAATTGCTTAAATGTGAAATATGGGAGTTTTTTACAGAAAAGATTGGCCTCATAAAAGATTTTCTTGAGTTTCCGCAAACCGTTGTTGAGAAGCTTGTATTATATATATCTGAGAAGCTTAAGTTTGACAAAGAAGAAAGAGCGGTCGCTCAAAAGGTTGCCGGGGACGTTAGATATCTCATGTCACAAAATCCAAGGTGGAGATTAAGTGACCTGGCATTTGAACTTTTAAGCCCCAAAAATACGTTCAACTATTTTGCAGGAATAGTCTGGGAGCTTAAAGGCTATGAGCCGAAACCAGGTATTATTACCCTGTGTACATACCACAAAGCAAAAGGACTCGAGTGGGATGCCGTATTTTTAACAAGCCTTACTTATTCTGACTTTCCGGTTAACTTAAGTGATAAATTCATAGGTGAGTACTGGTTTTTAAAACCTGACTACCGTAACCCGAATGCAATTTACAAGCATGAGCTCGAAAATAAGTTGACGGGGGAAATGGTGGAAAACTATGTACTGGAATCTAAAATAGAAACCATATCGGAAAAAGCGAGGCTTTTATATGTAGGCATAACGAGGGCAAAAGAATATCTTTATCTTTCCGGTTTTCATGCTCACCCGGGAAAAAGAAATGAAATACTGCCGTCCAAATACCTGGTTGAGCTAAAAAAATATATTGAAAGAGCGGAAGCCAGAAAACGGATTTAGCATTATATGCTTAAAGATTCTAAAAACCATTTTATGGAATGAAGTTTTTGAGAATCTTCGAATAAAAGAAAGATGCATCCCCATCTTTCTACAAGACCTGATTTCTGTTCTCTGAATACCAGACAACATGCGGTGGTTGATTTTTGGGGTAAGTGATATTTTTATGTGGAGGTAAAGCGATGGAGAAAGATTTGAGAAATGAGATGTATTTCTTCTATACACAATACTCAATGAAAACATTTGAAAGCTGTCCCTTAAAATTTAAAAAACGTTATCTTGAGGGTATAAGGTGGAGATTTTCACCTTCTGAAGAGATAGTTAATTCAATGGAAGCAGGACGGAAATTCCATGTTCTGGCAAGACGATATTTCATGGGATTTGATAACGGACTCAAATGGTCAAGTGTTAATTATCCTGAATTGGTAAAATGGATGGGAAGACTCATTCAACATTTCCCATTAAAAAAGGATGAGATATATTTACCAGAATACAAGATCAGGATGATTAGTGGTGAAATAAAACTGGAAGCTAATTTTGACCTGCTTATTATAAAAAATGAAAAAATAGAAATATGGGATTGGAAAACCCATGGCAGCAATAAAAAACATACAGGACTTAAGAACAGACTGGAAAAAAGCTTGCAGACAATGGTATATCTGTATGTCCTAAAGGAGCGCGTGCGGCTTGCCGCCGGAAAAAATATACCTTGTGATAAAATTACTATGTATTACTGGAAGCCTGAGCCAGTTGGAATATGTGCCCGGATAGACTATTCCGATGAAAAGCATAAAAGGTTTAGCAATATTTTAAGGGAAAAAATACTTGATATTAAAGAATTTGATTACAATCATTTTAACCAGGAACTTTACAAAAACCATTGTCCCTTCTGTGAATTCAACAGCTTTTGCAATAACCGTAAAGTGAGCTATGATAAGTCAAATGACACTGAAGATTTTTTGGAAAATCTGGATTGGTACAGCATTGAAGGAACTGAGCCTGAGTAAATTTTTTTATAAAAAGAGTTAATTACCTCAAGCTGAAAATGATAACCGGATACAGGCCAATAGAAAAAATTAGCCTTGAATATCAAATGGAAAACATATATAATGTATTACGTTGTATTTAATATGGTCGCTTAGCTCAGATGGTTAGAGTGCTTGCTCGACACGCAAGAGGCCACTGGTTCGATTCCAGTAGCGACCACCATAATGTGTGAACAAAATAGATGCAGGCCCACAGAGACACTAGATATCCTGTCTCTGTTCCAGTAACTTTTCAAGAAGATTGAGGTTGTTTAAAATATCTTTATCCTCCGGACGGTAGGAAAGTGCTATTTTATTATGCTGATATGAAAGGTGGTACAGTCCTAAATTGTAATAACAAAGGCCAAGCTGCATATGTGGCAGCCAGTTTCGGCTTGGTTGATTGATAATAGTCCATATGTTTTCCGGCGATGGTGATTCAATTGCCTGCTTATACCAATAAGCAGCTTTTTTAAACTCATTTTGCTGCAAAAAATGATAACCTAGTCGACAGCATGATTCCGGTCGGGGAATATCATATTCGAAGGACTTGAATGTATAGGCCAGCTCCTTTTCTTTATCTCCAAGTTGATAATAGCAGTCTGCCAATCTGGTGCAAACAAAAATTCTGTTATCCTCTGAAGCATATTTATTATCTAAAAATTTCAGATAGAACACTACCGCCTTCTCATAAATTTTATGCTGATGCAATTCACGGGCATAATGGAAGATATCCTGGGCTGTGAACTCTTTTCCCTGGCGCAGTCGGTTTTCATATATTTTGAGGTTGCGGTCAGTATGCTTATGGATTTTCCTATGGGTCACGACAATATCACTGTCCAATATATTTCCTGCCACTGATAAATCTTCATGAACGGCGCCGTGCCACTGAAAGTTCTTTGTCCTTTTTACTATCCGTATCCGCCTTACATTCAGTGCTACATTTCCATTATCGTCAAAGTCAACGTGGTATACCATAGAAACAGCATCCACAGAATGATTAAGGGATTGCTTCAGACACAGCAGTTTCTGTTGGGCATCAGGCAAAAGAACATCATCTGCATCCAACCACATAATGTAGTCCATTGATGCATGAGAAAATGCAAAATTCCGTGCAGCGGAAAAATCATCAATCCATTGGAAAGCAATGACATGCTCTGTGAATTTCCTTGCTATGTCTTTGGTCCTATCTGTTGAACCGGTATCCACAATGATGATTTCATCTACAATGTCATTAATGGAGGACAAACATCTTTCAAGGGTAGCCTTCTCATTTTTTACAATCATGCAAAGGCTTATTTTCATTCTGTTACCTCTTTGAATACTTTTTATATATACATATGCTCAATAATACCGATGTGAGACAGAATTTTTACATATTACGGCATTCCCCATATATTTTAAAAAGGCCAACTCACGCAGGATGCAAGCTGGCCATATATCTGTAGATAATCCCGGTATTCCACAGGTGCATGTCAAGGATTTATACCAACATCTTCAGGACTTATACCTACCGTAACGGTGGCGACAACAGTGTTGGTGAGTCCGCTTATAACCGAGACATTGTTACTGCTACGATTTGAAACATAGACCCCATTAGTTAAAGAATTCACACTTACTCCAGCCGGATTTGTACCCACTGCAACAGTATCAGTAACAGTATTGGTACTTCCGTCAATGACCGAGACATTATTGGTGCCCTGGTTTGCCACGTAAATCCTGTTTGTTAAAGGATTTACACCTACTCCTCTTGGAACAGTACCCACTGTAACGGTGGCGATAACAGTATTGGAAAGCCCATCTATAACCGAGACATTGTTATCATCAAAGTTTGCCACGTAGACTGCGTTCAGTGTAGAATTCACACTCACTCCTGTAGGAAGTGTACCTACAGTGACAGTGGCAATAACAGTATCGGTATCTCCGTCAATGACTGAGACATTGTCACTGTTAGAATTTGAAACGTAAATTCGGTTTGTTATCGGATTCACATCTACTCCTAGCGGAGACATACCTACAGTGACGGTGGCAGTAACAATATTAGTACTTCCGTCAATGACCGAGACATTATTGGCGTCCTGGTTTGCCACGTAAATTCGGTTTGTCGATGAATTCACACCTACTCCTAGCGGAGTTGTACCTACAGTGACTGTAGCAGTAACAATATTAGTACTTCCGTCAATGACCGAGACATTATTGACGCCCTCGTTTGCCACATAAATTCGGTTTGTTGTGGGATTCACGCCTACTCCTGTAGTATTGAAACCTATAGTAACGGTGGCAGTAACAGTATTGGTATCTCCGTCAATGACTGAGACATTAAAACTGAGACTGTTTGGCACGTAAATAAGGTTAACCGAAGTCGCAAATGACGACCCGGTGGGTCCAGTCGGCCCTGTAGAACCAGCTGGCCCAGTCGGTCCAGTTGCACCCGTCGGTCCGGTGGTACCAGTAGGTCCTGTTGCCCCAGTTGGCCCAGTCGCACCCGTCGGCCCTGTAGCTCCTGTCGGTCCCGTTGGTCCGGTAGCTCCAGTAGGTCCTGTAGCACCAGTTGCCCCTGTAGCTCCTGTCGGTCCAATGGCTCCCGTTGACCCAGTAGGTCCAGTAGCACCGGTTGGTCCAGTAGCGCCTTCCACTTCTAATAAAGATATATTATCGACAACCATATCAGCACTGCCTGCCTGGGGCAATATACTTATAAAAACTATTGCCTGAGTTGTTCCGGTAGGTGTCGGCTCTGTAGTGTTGTAGATTTCCAGCCAGATTCTTTCATTAGCATCTGGAAGATAATCCGCCGGAATGCTTAATAAAAGCCCTGTTCCAAGTAAGTTAAAAGCTGTGTCATAATATGAAATAATGGCTGATGCCTGTGAGTTTTGAGATGGTCCGACTTTAGCCAGAGACACAAAAAACTCGAATCTTTTCCCCTCATTTAAAGGAATAATTTGAGAAATAAATGCACCTGCCGGTCCGCCTGCCAACCGGGCAGCAAAAAAGCCGGAATGAGTGAATTGAGATGTTATTGTCGCATTGAATGCAGACCATGGAGGAAAAACTGCTGTTTCAAAACCACCATTCACTATCAGTTCGTTAAAAGACACTTGTCTCCGCCTCCTACATATTTATAATATTGCCTCATTGAGCATTATACTCACTAAGAGTAATATATAAACACAATATGTATGAGTTCACTTTTTTGTGATTATGTAAATCATGATGATGTTGAAATTGAGCTCTGAAGATTGGCTCTAAAAAAACTTTTTACTATATATTTCAATGTCTATTGTAGCTGAAAATGTAATAATAGCTATTCCCTTTTCATAAATAACTAGGGGAGATGGTTTTATAATTATTATTTCAGCCTCCATTGTGTTTGGTGTCTACAGTTATATGCACAATATGAGGAGTAAAGAGGGGGATGGGCTTGTGAGCGGTAATATGAATCAATCAGAAGAGTGCAGAAAAAGAAGAAAAGCTTATTACAGTTGAAGTGGATGAAGATAATACTATCAATAAAGATTTGGAAGATTGCAAGGATTTAATTTCAGAAGTAAAAAAGCATAAATACTTCTAATAGATTTTAGACTATAAACGTGCAACCTATATGGACTGCCTCATACAAGGCTAAGAGAAAAGATGCAACAGATAATGTACAAAAGTGTTTTCTTGAATGGGCAGATAAATAAGGGCTGTTTAGTGAATATTAACTATCTTTTTTAAAATTATGGTATAATATATAGGAGGTGGTGTTCATATGAGAGATTTAGAAAAAATAATTGATGAGGTTAACGGTTCAATGTCAATAGAAGGCATGCCACTTACGAAGATTGATAAGGAAAGAATCAGACGCTGTGCAGGCAATGATGAATTGGTTGAAGAAACAATAGCTGAACTTATAAAAAAGCATACAGTTGCCAGAGGATATGGCCATGAGCAACAGTTATGATTACAATTATGAGTGGGATCACAGATATTGTTACCCTCATTCAAATGTGCTTATAAACAAGCTGGGTATAAGAGATGGGGAAAAACTTCGCATAGCTGAAAGAGAAATAACATCTTTGAGAATTGCAAATGCAAAAGTAAGTATTATAAAAGGTCATTTTAATCTGCTTCATTTAAAAAAGATTCACAAGTATATATTTGGTGATATCTATAAATGGGCAGGTGAAATTAGATGGGTGAATATTGCAAAAGGCAATATGTTTTGCAACTATGAATTTATAGAACAAAATGCCGATTCACTCTTCAAGAAGCTGAAAAAAGAGAATTACTTAAAGGATGCCTCCAAAGATGAAATCCCAATCTGTCTAGCACATTATCTTAGTGAAATCAATGTTCTTCACCCCTTCAGAGAAGGAAATGGCAGAGTACAAAGACTCTTTATTGAATATTTGGCTGAAAATGCAGGTTATAGTGTGGATTTTTCTCAGGTAACCAACAAGCAAATGATTGAAGCAAGTGCTACTTCTTTCCTCTGTGATTATACTAAAATGAATGAAATTTTTACTGCTATAACAAAGCCGTTGTCAGAGAATAATATGACACAAATTTTAATGGAATAAATTAAAATTACCATAATTACTTATGAAAAAAGAGAAATTGTTAATGTGATTTCTGTACATTATACAATTTAAAATGTTAGGTTTAGTGGACGAATATAACCTGCATCTATTTTGTTCACACATTGCACGAATATTTTGTCGAAAGAAGTCGATTACATTTACGCAGTTGGCTTCTTTTTTTTATTAGTTTAGAATGTAAGTGCTTCTTATTCATAAAAAAACAAGATTCTAAAAAATAAATGAGCGTTATTTCCGTGTCTTACTGCAAGAAAACCTAGTACAATCCAACCCGCAGTTTCAAAATTCACAAACTACTAGGCGGGATTGGAATGACTGTTACAGCATTTACAATACAGTCACTTAAAAAACGGGTTTGTTTTAAATCGGATAATGATGTTGTTGTAGCATAAATTGTTTCCATATCCAACTTTTGTTGACAAAATTAATATTGTTGGGTACAATAATAATGGTGATTTACATGAGTTTAATTTTGGAAATGATAAAACAAGAAGAAAAAAGAATTTTATTTATGAAGAATAAATATAAAAAACAGCTTGCTACACTTCCGAAGGGTACACTGTCTCTCAAGAAAAAAGAGTACTACTATTTAACCTATCGTGATGGTAAAAGTGTTGTTTCTGATTACATCGGTAAATATTCGGAGGATGTGGAAAAGTTAAAAAGACAAATTGAGCGCAGAAGACAAATAGAAAAAATGTTGAAAGAATTAAACATTGAGCTTGAGTTGGTTAAGAAGGTTAGGAGGTCATAAATATGGTATTGTATCATGGGAGCAATGTAGTTGTAGAACGTCCAAAACTAATTTGTCAAACAAGAACGCTTGATTTTGGTGCAGGTTTTTATACGACAACCAATAAAGAGCAGGCAATTAACTTTGCAGGTAAAGTTATGACCAGAACAAAGACAAATACTCAATTTGTCAGTCGATATAAATTTGATATTGAAAAGGCGGAAAAAGAATTAAATATATTGAAGTTTGACTCCCCAAACGAAGAATGGCTTGAATTTGTATTTCAAAACAGACAGGGCATTTACATCGGTAAAAAATATGATGCTGTGTATGGACCAGTTGCAAATGATGATGTTTATCAAACATTTGCATTGTATGAAGCAAAAGTTTTAAGTAAAGAACAAACATTAGATGCGCTTAAAATCAAGAAATTATATGATCAAATAACCTTTACCAGTGAACAATCATTATTTTTTTTAAATTATACTGGATATATCAATACATTGGAGGTATAATCAATGAATGACGAAAAGCTTACTGCAATGCTTGAATTAATTATTCCACAAATTATTCAACTAATTATGGATAATAGAAGATTGTCAAATAAAGAAGCTGCTGGATTGTTGTACAATTCAGAACTGTATGAAATGCTGGAAAAAGAGGAGAGCAAGCTTTGGCATTTTAGTGCACCAACTCTTTACGGTTTGCTTGATGAAGAGATTACCACAGGAAAAATCACATATCCTGAGGAGGTGTGAGATGGATAAAATTACAAAATTTATTGTTTTTTGCATTGAAGAATATAAGAAAGCTGAGAAACTTTCCGGGAAACAGGTTATAAGTATTTTTAATAAATACAGGGTTTTAGATTATATTACTGCCTATTATGAAGCGTTGCACACCACCGGAACAAAATATATTGTTGAGGATATAAACCTTTACATTGAAGCACGACAGAGTATTTAAAAAATTTGTGGCTTACCTGAAACACCGTAATAAAGGTTATGCAAAATCAAATACATTAGCTGTTACAAAATATTTATTGGATAATGGTTACAAAGTATTTACAACAAATGGAGTTAATAACAAAGCCTCTATTCTAACTGTTGAATCATTGGGATTTAGAAGATATGGATGTCAAATAGTATTCTTTGCAGTATGAGTATATAGTGCAACTTCAATAAGCTATCCATTATTATGAGTCCATGTACTACCCATATCTGCATTCCCGGGAAAAAGTGAGTGCTTCAAAATTAGGCAGTCGCTTAAAATTATAGCCAATCCAATACCGTATACTATATTGAAATAATACTTTTTTCACATTTAAAAACATGGTATTATTGTTATAAGTAATTTATTCATATCAGAAGACAAAGGTTGTATAAATGAATTTTCAAATAAAGAAGCCAATTAACAAGTATTTGTGGTAATGGTGGGATTAAATACAATTAATATAGATAATGATTTATTTTCATATAGGTATTAATACCGGTACTGATAGATAGAAAGGAATGGATAAAATTTTATGAGCAGCTATGTTAAAGCCATGAGGTCAATGATAGGAACAAGACCATTACTGATTTGTGGAGCCAGTGTAATTGTAATACGTAATGGACATATTTTATTGCAGAAACGAAAAGACAATGGGTGTTGGGGTTACCATGGGGGATGTCTTGAATTGGGTGAACGCCTGGAAGATGCTGCAAAAAGGGAACTCTATGAAGAGACAGGCTTAAAGGTCAATTCTATGAGGCTTTATGGAGTATTCTCTGGTCCTGAACTCCATTATGTATATCCACATGGAGACGAAGTATATAACGTGGACACTGTTTATGTATGTGATGACTTTGAAGGAGAAATGTGCGCAGACACTGCTGAAGTTTCTGAACTCAGGTGGTTTCCATTCAATGAAGTGCCTGAGAATCTGGGCCCACCTGTGAGTGGAATTATTCGCAAATTTATAGAGCAAAAGCTGAGTAAAGATTCTTAAAAGGCAAGGAGACAGACAGATGCATATCAAAATACATAAGATTGGACAGGTTAATGAAGAAGACCTGAAATATGTTGTTATTTGTGTAAAACATATTGGGCAATGGCTTCTTGTCAGACATAAAAAAAGAACCACATGGGAAATGGCAGGTGGGCATATAGATATTGGAGAACATGTTCAAGAAGCAGCTTTTCGGGAACTGTATGAGGAAACCGGGATAGTAACGGAAGAAATAGAGACTATTTGCGACTATGAAGTTTGCAATGATAACAGTTTTTCTTATGGGCGGCTTTTTTATATCTGTGCAGAAAAGCTTGGTGAACTTCCGGGCTATGAAATTGAAGAGGTAAGACTATTTGATGCTTTTCCTGAAAACAGTACATATCCTAAGATTTATGAAACATTAATTGCACAGATTAGGTTATATGAAAATACTAGAAACATAAGGAGAATAAAAACGGACATCTATTTTGTGCGGCATGCACAATCTGATATATCTGTCAAAGATGATATGCTGCGTCCACTAACTGAAAAAGGAATGTCAGATACAAAGCTTGTAACTAAAGCATTAAAGGATAAGAACAATGAGTCAAGTCATATAGGAATGGATACTAAGCTCCCCTGATTTCAGTATGTATACAAGCTGCATCTATTTTGTTCACACATTACATACTTTGATAGTATTAAATGTCCAAGTTCCGTTATATTGTCTATTTGTTATAGGAACCATAAAGTGGTAAATATAGGGCAAAACTTTCATTTTGACAGCATTATATCTTGACAATTTCACAATAAAATTATATAATTAGTAAAACGTGGGAACTGTAGAGTTGATTTATATAACGAATTCCATAATACGACAAAGGTAGTGGAAAATCCTTCTTTTATTTATAATTGCACTGTAATAGTTAATTTTCATAGGCTTGATTTTTCAAAGATTTATTGACATTTCTAAAAAACTATAAAACAGTTAAAAATAATCATTTATTCGCTGCTCAAAAAGAACTATTGCGTATAAAACTATACTACCATCATATGGAGAAATATGCTATTATTGATATTAACATAATGCACATTTGTTTTATGATTAAAAGAAGAAAATTTATATATCTGAGGGGCATGTACATATGAGTGGATATATTCAAAATATCAGAAGTAAAATTGGACATGACAGGTTGATAACTGTTGGAGCTGGTGTTTTTGTATATAAAGAAGGACAAGTTCTTTTGCAAAAACGAAAAGATAACAAATGTTGGGCAATGCACGGAGGAGCTGTTGAAATAGGAGAAACTACTGAGGAAGCGGCTAAACGTGAACTATGGGAAGAGACTGGTTTAATAGCAAACAATCTTGAATTGTTAGGAGTTTTTTCAGGAAAAGACATGTTATATACATATCCAAATGGAGATAAAGTTTATATTATTGGTATCAATTATGTATGCAAAGATTTTTCAGGTGATTTACTAACAGAAACTAATGAAACCTTAAGTTTAAAATGGTTTGATATAAATAAACTTCCTGAAGAAATAAGTCCGCCAGATAAAAAGCCTCTACAAGCATTTATTGACTATATAAACGTACAGTATAAGCATAAGGCAAAATGAGAAAACAAATGAACATGTGGGTGATAAAATGATGAAGAATAGAACTGGATGGGAACGTGATAAAAGAAATCACTTTGATGATATTTGTTGCAAATTATGATAAAATACGACCAGAATATCCTAATAAACTATTTAAAGCAGTTATTGAATATTGCGGGCATGGTGAGAATAAGAAAGCAGTTGAGATAGGTTCCGGAACAGGTAAAGCAACAACTCCTTTTCTCAACGCTGGATATGATGTGACCGCTGTTGAAATAAGCAATAATATGTCGAAGTTTTTATTAGAAAAATTTGCTGAATATAAAAACTTTGTTGTCATTACCTCCACATTTGAAGAGGCGTTGCTTGAAGAAAATAGTTATGACTTAATATATGCTGCTTCCGCTTTTCATTGGGTAGATGCAGAAATAGGATGTCCAAAAGCATTTCATTTGTTAAAAAACGGCGGAACTATTGCCTTGTTTAGATATAATATGATTTCAGGTGACGGTGATGAACTTTATGATGAAATTCAAAAAGTATACGAGAAATACTATTACAGTTTTTATCAGTCAAACAAAAGACCTGTGAAAAAATCAAAAGAAGATTTTAAAAAGCCTTCAGAAATTTATATCGGTTATAGATTTGAAGATTTGAAAGTGTATGGGTTTCGAGATGTTGTGATGAAGTTTTTTGATTTTAAAAAGATATATAATGCAGATGAGTACATTGCTTTTATTGACACTATGTCCGACCATAGAGGTTTGCCACAAGGAAACAAATTAGCATTATATGAAGAAATAAAACAAGCAATATTAAACCACGGAAACTCATACAAGGTGGATTATATTTTTCAATTATATATGGGACGAAAATAATTTTTGTAAAGTATTCTTTTATAAAACCTGACTTAATGTTACAAATCCATAATTGCATTCGAAAGCCTAAGCTCATAATAGAATTGTGTCCCTGGATTCAAATACCGAAAAATGTGTCTTGAGATCAAAGAAAACAGAAAGATTAAATATATCAATCATTTATCAGAATTGGAGTGAAAATATATGTATATCTAGCCCGACAATTTGAAATCCAGGGCAGTACTGTGGCTGTGGCAGCTTAAGGATATCGGCATTGGTTATCTTATCTCTGTTTTTGCGCTGGCACAATAAATCCAGGACTTCGGTAGAGAGAGTAAACGGCAGAATTGATAATGTATATGGATTTGAGAAACATTTTATACGTGGGATAAAAAAGATGAATATGAGATGCACTTTGCCACTGATTGTAATGCTTGTTAAGGAAATTGCAATATTGCGGGAAGGAATAAAACGCCGACAAAAATAGGCGGCATAAAAAAATAAAAGATATCCGCAAAAAATTGGTGTAGTATGCCCTTTTCTGTGGATAAGCCTAAGCAAAAGATTTTTTGAAGGTAAAAGGCTTAAAAGTGGCTGTTTTTATTGATGAAAAAAGTAATAAATTTTTTTTAAATAGAATATGGGCACATTTAACCCTACAACGCAATTTGCTCAATTTCCAAATACTTGCGGCTTTAATATAATGTGATATAATAATATTAGAGTATAAGCAGGGAGTAAGGTATGTTTAATTCAAATGAAATAATAAAGGTATTAAAATCACATATGGATAATATAGAAAAATATCATGTATCTAAGATTGCTCTATTTGGTTCTTTTGCCAGGAATGAGCAGAATGATACAAGTGATGTTGATATTCTAGTTGAATTTGAAGACGGGCATGAGACTTTTGACAACTATATGGATTTAAAGTTTTATCTGGAAGAGTTATTTGAAATGAAAGTGGACCTTGTCATTTTTAACTCAATAAAACCATCTATGAGATCCAGCATAATGGAGAGTGTTAAATATGCAAAGGGAGCTTAAAACTTATATTGAAGACATTGTATTGGCTATTAACAAAATAGAGAAATATTGTAAAGGTATGACTAAGGAAGACTTAATAAACAATGAACTTGTACAGGATGCAGTTGTAAGAAATCTTGAAGTTATTGGCGAAGCGGTTAAGAAAATTCCCAATGATGTAAGGCAGAGTTACAGTGATATACCTTGGAGAAAAATTGCTGGACTCAGGGATATCCTAATTCATGAGTATTTTGGAATTAATATGAATATAGTTTGGGATGTTATTAAGAACAAATTACAAACATTAAAAGTAGCAGTTCTAGAAATACAAGAAACCTATTAAATAATTTAAATGACATAAATATTCATTTTCTTCCCCATCTCAAAAAACTCCTTTAATCTAACACCTTATATGATATAATCAATAAATATCCAAAATCCTTGATAATTACAAGCCAAAGGTGGTGATGCACGTGCTGCCGACATTATTAAAAACTGGATACGGAATCGTTCTACACTAGAATTTTTAGGAACTTGGGAGAAGATGTATAATCCCAGTTTTAAAGTGGTCGAATTCGACCACTTTAAAATGCAGGCTGGATTGCCGACTTTCGTATTAAGTACAAAGCAATGGATTCAAAAAACAAATGCTATAGGTTTATATGTTCAAGCCGGCAGATACGGCGGTACTTATGCCCATAAAGATATTGCATTTGAATTCGGGTCTCGTTATCAAATTTCAATACTAGATGAAGCAGATAAAATGAAAGTGCTTAACAAAGGAACTAATAATATATTATAACTTAAGGATAATTATAAGGAATATTAATCTTTGCATATATTTTTTTTCGAACAGTTAGCCCCGCAAGTTCCAACATTCGCAGACAATGGGACATGAGCGCATAGGTTTTTTGCCAAAGACACATAAATGGAATGCTATCATCAATCAGTTGGTAGTATTTTTCAGTCTGGGACAATAGATTATCTTGCACATGTAGATAGTAGCAAGATATTTAAAATATACGTAAACTCATCAAACCCTTGATTTTAATACGCATACAAGCTGCATCTATTTTGTTCACACATTACATCAATTTAATATAGATAGATGTGTCTTAAAGCGAAAGAATCAGCAGAAAAAGGATCATTTCAGAAACTAAAATGGCCTGAATAAAATATTACTAGAGATATTCTATTTAATTTTAGCTCTATTAATAGTATAATATATTATGTAAAGTGATAATAAATGACTATGTTTTCATTTGGGGGAATTGAATTGTACAAGGTTCTTTTGGTTGATGATGAACCCTTAGCGTTAATGGGAATTCGTAAAACCTTTATGTGGAGTAAATATGGTTATGAAATAATAGGCGAAAAAACAAATCCTGTTGAAGCATTAGAAGTTATAGAAAGAGAAAATCCAGACGTTGTTTTTACAGATATAAGAATGCCTGAGATATCTGGACTTGACTTGATAAAGAAATCCAGAAGAAAGGGGATTAATTCAGAGTTTGTTATTATTAGTGGATTTTCAGAATTTACTTATGCACAGGAAGCCATAAGAAATGGTGCTTTTGATTATTGTCTAAAACCGCTCCATCCAGAGGAAGGCAAAAAATTACTGGATAAGCTTACTAAATACCTTGAGAATAAGGAAGAAAAAAGAAATATTGAAGTATTGGATGAAATCCTGGAAGACAATGAAAAAATAATTGAAGTAATGCAATTAGGTAATATTGGAGATACAAAAAAATATTTTCAGGCAGCTTTATTCACAAAACCTGGGAAAACAGTATTGTCAAAAGAAGAGATAATGTGCACAAATGAATATAAAAAGTTAGTTTTACCTATGGGTACGAATAAGTTGTTGTTTGTATTGTGTTATAAAAATGAAAAGAAAATCAACAAAATTGAAAATTATTTTAATACTTGGAAAGAAAGAGGTTTAGGGGTAGGTATTAGTGATATTTCAGACAAGGTTAGTTGTATATCGAAACTAATAAGACAGGCTGATATTGCTTTAAGTAATTATTTTATATATAGGTTAAATGATGTTTTTAGATATAAAAATAAATACAATGTAATAAACAATGTAATATGCCCAGACATTTTTTTGCATTTGAAAAATAAGGAATTTTCGAGTTTGCAGAAATTATTCATCACATTACCTAAGAAATTTATTAATAATAAATTAGGAATGAATGAAGTTGTATTTTTATGGAACCAATTAATAGCTAAATTTTCCCATGAATGGCCTGAGATTATAAATGATAAATTTGAGTTCATGAATTATCAGCAAATTTTACAAGAATTTAAAGATTTTGAATGTTTATGTGAATTTTTAAGTGAAATTATTTCTTCACAATACTTAAGTAACAATTCTACAAAAGAACATATACATGTAAACAAATCATTTAAAGAAATGTTGAGATATATACATAAACATTATGATCAGGATTTGTATTTGAAAGATTTAACAAGCCAGTTTTATTTGAGTATTTCATATACATGCGAGTTGTTTAAAAAAGTTACCAATATGTCTTTTTCAGCTTACTTATCAAATATAAGGTTAACAAAAGCCAGAGAGCTTTTAAAAAACTCAGATTATTCAGTTAATGAAATATGTTATAAAGTAGGTTACAATGATTATTTTTATTTTAATAAGATATTCAAAAAATTTTCCGGTATGACGCCTACAAATTTTAGAAAGAATAATTTATAAATGAGGTAGAATAATGAAATTACATTTAAACAACTTCAGACTTAAACACCAACTAATTTTATTGATACTTATTTCTATAATTATGATGATTACAATACAGGTTGTATATTATTATAGATTTTACCAATTAACACTCCGAAGACAAATTGCTTATACTGGGAATATATTTACCCAGATTGAGGAAAAACTTATCTTATCATTAAAAGATATAGAAGAAGCAGCTAACGCAGTTTGCTACAGTAGTTATGTACAGCATTATATGACATCAGATAATAATTATGAAAAGGTAGAAAATAGGAGAAATATTTCTGAGATAATAAAGTTTGTCAAGTCGTCAAATAATATGATTAAAGATATTATATTAGTCCCAGACAACGATATGGTGCTGTCATATAGTTCTGAAAATATTACTGCAGTTATTACTGAATTATCAGAAATTTACGAGTATAATGGCAGTTCATTTAAAGAGAGAATAATTACTAATGTTGTAAAAAACGAATATAATTCGAAATTTTATTTTGGATATATTGTTCCTATTTTTAATACATTAAATTTAAATAATATAGAAGAAAAAGTTGGAGCAGCTATTATTTTATGTTCTGTTGACAATTATAACCAAATAGTAAAAAAGATATCTGCGTCTCCCAATTCTAAATATTACATAATTGATTCATCAAACTATATTGTTGCCAGTAATGAACTGGAAAAACTGGGAACAGAACTTAAGATTGAGAATTCAATAAATAATAAAAATATAATATTTCAGAGAGAAAAATTAAATGAATTTGGATGGGAATTTATTAGTAGTGTACCTGTTGATGAAATAATAACTGACATAAAACCTATAAGAGAATTCGGAATAATAATTGGTACAATTACATCATTTTTACTTGTTGCAATTGGTGTGATTTTCAGTAAAAACATTACGAAGCCAATAATAAAAATTATTAGTTTCTTAAATATTTATGGAGAGAAAAGATATCATAAAAGATTGGAAATTGAAGAAAACAATGAAATTGGTGAAATTGAGCATCATATAAATTCAATGCTTGATAAAATTGAAACCATGAATAAAGATATGTTTGAAGCACAATTATTGTTATATGAAAAAGAAATTGAAAAAAAACAGGCGCAGCTTAATTCACTTCAAAGTCAAATAAATCCTCATTTTTTATATAATACTCTCGATAGTATCCGGAGTCTTGGACTTTTATGTGATAGTCAGGATATTGTAGACATATCGTGTTCAATGGCCAGGATATTCAGATATAGTATAAAAGGAAAGGATATTGTAGCTGTAAAGGATGAGATGAGTTCAGTTAATGATTATTTGAAAATAATATCTATAAGATTTATGGATAGAATTAATATTGATATAAATATAGACTGGAATATAAATGACTTTTTAATGCCCAAAATGATAATTCAACCTATTGTTGAAAATTCTATTTTTCATGGTTTTGAAAAGAAACTTGGAAAAGGTTTTTTAAAGATAAATGGAAAGATATTAAATGAAAATACTATTGGTTTTGAAATAATTGATGATGGAATAGGAATTGACAAATTAGAACTTGATAAAATAAAAATGCAAATTAATTCTGATACCAGTCAGATCAATATGATAGACAAGGGAGACGTGGGGGTAGGGATAATTAATATAAACAATAGGATAAAGTTCATATGCGGTGAAGAATATGGCTTGAAGATATACAGTGAAAAAAATAAAGGTACAAAGGTTTTAATAATACTACCCATCAGAAGATAATACTAAAAACTCGTAAAATAGTACATTTTTTTTACTAAATATTAGTCTATAATAGTATTCCGTAGGATGCATTCTTAAATTATAAAAACTTCGAAATAGGCTACTTTTTATTCAAGGCATAAACTGTATATTATTCTTTGGGGAGGTTATACAAGTATGTGTAAAAGAACAAAATTTACTGCGTTAATGCTGGCAATAACTTTGATTTCAATATTGTTCGGCGGAAATTCGTTTGTTACTGCTGCAGGTACAAATATTGCTCCAGATGCTACTTTATCAGTTGATTCAACCTATGATGGGACTTATACGAAAGATAAGGCCGTAGATGGAATAAAGGATACAATCAGCAGTCGTTGGCTTTCAGAGGATACTGCAGTAGACCATTGGATTCAATTGGATTGGGCAAGCTCAAAGCTGATAGACAATGTAAAAATATGGTCTGGACAGCCCAATGAAGCAGGTCATCATATAGAAAGCTATCAAATAGAATATTGGGATGGTAATTCATGGGTGGTAGCAGTATCTATTATTGGTAATACAGAGGATTGTGCAAATGGTGATTATAATGATTTAACATTTGAGGCTGTGGTAACAACTAAACTAAGGATGTTCATAACTGATCCTGATGTTGGAGGTTCAAATATAGCCAGGCTTGCTGAGATAGAAGTTTATGAAAAAGAATTTACTACTGAAATGGTATTTGTTGACTTGGCTGATGTGTCTGATACCTATGGGGCAATTAGAGTTGAACCTAAAACAGTATCAGAAATAAGTGGTTTATCAACACCTGAAAATGAATGTATGGTTATTGGGGTATTCGATATTGGGGGAGGCACTTATGAAGTATTTGTTAATGGTATAATAATTAATAAAGAATGGAATTATATAAACAAGCTTTACAGGTATACAACTACAGATTTTATTTCTTATTCAACACCAACAGAGGTTTTGGATATGGGTACAGGTTTTACATGGCAACTTTATAGCACAATGGCTAGAGACAACTCCGGGAATTATTTATTGGTAAAATTTGCCTGGGAGTCCGGATATGGTTTAAGGGCACACACATTTACATCATCAAATGGAACGAGCTGGTCTAAAACACAAGCAGGTTATAATTGGCAAGATCATGATAGTGGTTCTTTATACTGGGATGATAAAAACAGTCAATGGATTTATTTTCAAATAACAACAGAAAGTTATATAAAGAAATATTCAGATAATATAGGTAATTATCGTAGAATACTTGGATACAGGACCTCTTCCGATGGTATAAACTGGTCAAATGTTGGTTCAACAGTAACACCTGATGAGGAAGATAATGAAATAGAATTTTATAATGTTTTGGGATTTGACTATGGTGACAAGTATATTGGATACGAGTATACTTATGTTCCATCACCATTAATACCTGGTGAGCATGGTATAATAACAGGTCTGCATTGGTGGGTAAGTGATGACATTTCGGATATAACCAAGTGGAAGCGACCTTTTAAGGTGCAAGAAATTTGTGATGGTTTGTATTTTAACATCAAACACCAGCCATGTATCTATAATGGAGATTATATTTGGATGTGGATAGATGGAAAGGTATATGGATTAGAAGAATACAGAGTGGCTGGAATTTATAGTGAACAGAATGGCGAATTTACAACCAAGCCTTTTAGGATGCCAAGTAATGCATTGAATCTCAATGCAGAAGTAACCCATGATATACCGGACTATCTATCAAGACAGGGATATATAATGGTAGAAGTGCTGGATGCTAATGGGAATACTATAGCAGGATATGAAGCAAGCAAATGTCTTATTGAGGATCAGGATGGTTCAAATATAGCACTTTTGTGGAATGGAAGCAACACGACCAGTCTGGCAGGACAAATTGTTCAGTTAAAATTTTATTTTATGGATGCAAATATTTATTCAGTTGGAGAGTAGATTTAACAGTAGATTTAAAAGCTGTACAGTTTGGTAACAAGCTGTACAGCTTTTTCAGGTCGTAATAGTAGAATATTTTACAAATATATCGGAAATCTGTTTATTGTTATTATACTTTGTGGTTTGTATAATATAAATGTAAAGTCAAATAGTGATTTTAACATTAAACTTTTATAAGTCATGAATAAAAAGTTGGAGGTTCTTTTTTTGAAGACATTTACCAGTGATGATTGCAACAAAACTGATAAAAGGGGTTTATGGATTAAAAACTTTTTTCAAAGCAAGGATAATTACCTATATAGGATAATCAAAGATAGGGCACTTGTGCTGATGGTATTACCTGGTACTGCATTTTTTATACTGTTTTATTACCTTCCCATGTATGGTATTATAATAGCTTTTAAGGACTTTGATATGACAAGTTCTTTTTTTGGTGGTGATTGGGTAGGTTTAAAGCACTTTAAGGATTTTATCAACAATTACTATTTTTTCAGACTGATGAAAAATACTTTTTTGCTTAGTTTTAATACATTGGTTTTTTCGTTTCCAATGCCGATAATTCTAGCACTAATGTTAAATGAGGTAAAAAACAAGTCTTTTAAGAAACTGACTCAGTCAGCTACTTATTTTCCTCATTTTGTCTCAACTGTGGTTATTGTAGGGATCATGGTACAATTGGGCAATTACGATGGAGTTTTAAATGACTTACTAAGCTATTTAGGTATTGGAAGGCAGACGTTTTTTACGGATCCTGGTTGGTTCAGGCCACTTTATATTTCATCTGAAATTTGGCAAAAGGCTGGTTACGAATCAATATTATATTTAGCTGCACTAGCTACAATACCAACTGAACAGTATGAGTCTGCAACTATAGACGGCGCTAAAAGATTGCAACAAATATTTTATATTACAATACCTGGATTGGTAAATACAATAGTCATAATATTAATAATTAGACTGGGACAAGTACTGCGTCTTGGGTTTGAAAAAGTTTACCTTATGTACAACCCGGCTGTTTATGAAGTGGCGGATGTTATACCAACCTACGTATATAGACGGGGTATTCAAGGATTGGATTTCAGTTATTCAACTGCTGTTGAATTTTTTAATTCAGTAATAAGCTTGATACTTGTTATTATTGCTAATTATATAAGTAGAAAAGTTGCTAATGAAAGCTTGTGGTAAGGATGGTGAGATAATGAAAATCTTAGGTAAGGGCAAGTTATGTGATATACTTTTTGATCTATTTATAAATATTGGATTAGTTATTATTTTATTTATATCAGTATATCCTTTCATATATGTTATTTCAATATCAATAAGTGATAGCTGGGCTATTGCAATGGGCGATGTGTATATTATCCCTAAAGGTTTTCAAATGGATGCTTACAAGGACATTTTAAGAGACAATACTTTGATGAGAGCATATTATAATACTACTCTTTATGCAGTATCTGGAACTGCTTTGGCACTTTTGTTGAATTCATTAACTGCTTATGCTCTGTCAATTGAAAGTTTTATCTTAAGAAAACCGCTTTCGTTTATATTTGTGATAACTATTTTATTTAGTGGAGGTATTATTCCCTTATATTTGGTAATAGTAAGGCTGGGAATACATAATACAATTTGGGCAATTATTCTTCCAGTAGCAGTAGAGATGTGGTATGTAGTACTTATCAGGACTAATTTCAAGGAAATTCCAGGTAGCTTGAGGGAATCTGCGTTTATTGATGGAGCCAGTCATTGGAGGGTGCTTTTTCAAATAATACTACCTATGTCAAAGCCTATTTTGGCTACAATCGTTTTATTCTGTGCAGTCGATCACTGGAACAGGTATTTTAGACCGCTTTTGTTTCTGAATGATCCCAAGAAATTCCCTTTACAGGTAGTTTTAAAACAATTGATTGTTGATAATTCAGCAAGAGGTGAAGGGTTGGAACTGGCACAATATGAGAAAGATAGCGCAATGATTAGCATGTCAGGATATCTTGAGTCTTTAAAAATGGCAGGAATAATGGTGAGTATTGGTCCAATCATACTGGTTTATCCATACATACAGAAATATTTTATGAAGGGTATATTAGTAGGAGCGGTAAAGGGATAGCTCCATAACACATTATATTTACGAGGTGGATATGCTTGATGAAAGATAAAACCAGACCTGAAAAAAAGATAATAACTGAAAATATGGAGAATAGGATAAGAGCTGAAAAGACTTTTATTGGAGAGTGGGAAATAGATGCTGAAACATATCCTTATTTTGAAACTATGTATGAATTACCATTCATACATATAGGAGTAGAGAAACAACTTTTTCTGGATAATTATATTGTTGAAGAATTTGTAGATACTAAAAGAATAATTCAAAAACCTGAAAAAGCAATACTACCTTTACTGGAATGGACAGGTTTACCGTGGGAACAAGTTCAGTTTACAGGTGTTGTGTCAGCTGCCTTGCAGGATCCTGATGATGGTATTTTTAAAATGTGGTATTTAGTGTCTCAAAATGGAGACCCTGTTGACAGAAAAGATTTGTTATGTTATGCAGAATCAGTTGATGGTTTGAATTGGGAGAAACCATTAACACGAGATTTTTTGCCATATAAGGGATATAATGAAACAAATATAGTTCTAAAGGATGTAGCACAATCGACAGTAGTGCTGAATAATGATCAAAGTGAACCTGAAAAAAAATATCTTATGATATATAATCCATGTCAGGAAGCAAAAAGAAAAGCGCAGGGTAAAATATCAAGAACTCTTGCATCTCCTGATGGGAAATCATGGAATATAGTTAATGAAGATACACCATATAAATTTCAGCATCAGCCAAGAGTTATCTGGGACAATTCAATCGAAAAATGGGTTGCATATTCCCAGTATTCACATGAGTGGAATATAGATCACAGAAGAAAAATAGGACGGCAGGAAAGTACGGATTTTATTAACTGGTCTCCCAAAGAAGCTATTATGGACGCTGCATATGATCCTAACGTCGACCCTGATATAGAATTTCACGATATGTCAGTCAGAAAGGAAGGTGGTTTGTATATAGGTATTATGGCCGAAGCGAAAGGAGAACATTTCTGGTATAACAATAAAGAAAATGCAAACATAAAGGATCAATTTCATACAAAAATGTTTCTTTGCGTAAGTAGAAATGGTCGTCAGTTTACAAGAATCAATATAAGTGAGCCCTGGGTAGATAATGGCGAGCCTGGCTCACAGGATTATGGATATTCCTGCAATTCATCAGCAGGTGTGCTGGTTCATGATGCCAAGATGATAATACCGTATTCAGCCTTTGCCAATAAACAGCGTGCAATATGTAACACTAAAAGGTTTAGAGAAAGAAGAAATGTCCCTGAATATTCTGCAAAAAAGTCTGACAGGCATGTCGAAGAAATTACCAGGTATGGTATAGGGTATCCTCATTTTAGTTTACAGAGCCAGTTCGCCAGGAAGTCAAGGTCGATTGGGGGGTTGATTCTGCGTGAAGATGGTTGGGCAAAACTAAAGCCTGTTTATGAAATAGGAAAGGTATATACCAGACAGTTTGTTTTTGAAGGGGACATGTTAATGGTTAATGCAGATTGTAATTATGGATTTATTAAGGTTGAAATTCTTGATGCAAATTTAAATCCATATCCAGGATTTTCACTTGAAGAATGTAATCCAATTCATGGCCAAAAAGAAAAAATATGGCATGAGGTCAGGTGGAAAGATAATAAGAATATTATATCTTTGTGGAATAAACCTGTAAGAATATGTTTTCATCTGGTGGAATCAAGTCTGTATGCGTTTAGATTTATATA
>JANQLN010000029.1 GCA_028280575.1 Clostridia bacterium | reverse complement strand
AGAACCTATACACTAACATTTTCTAAATTCATTCCCAATGATAACTGTTTCACTATACACATAAATCTTCTCAATATTAAAAATGGGGAAACTCAAATTCAGCTTATGTTGCATTTTCATTGAAGAAGTGATAAAATGTACACGTGTACTTTTTTCAATGAAACGGGGGATTTCAAATAATGAACAGGCCAAATATACTTATTTTTATGACCGATCAGCAAAGAGGAGATTCAATACCGCCATTTGGCAGGGCAAAAACTCCAAACCTTGACAAGTTCTGCAGTGAGGGCATGGCTTTTTCCAATGCCTTTACAATTGCTCCCCACTGCTGCCCGTCAAGAGCGACATTTTTCAGTGGATTATATCCTGCCCAGCATGGGGTATGGAATAATGTTGATGGAGGCAATACTCTTTCAAAAGGGCTGTATGATGGAGTAAGGCTTTTCAGTGAAGACTTAAAGGATGCAGGATATGACATGTACTATGGTGGCAAATGGCATGTGAGCAGTGTTGAGTCGCCATTGGACAGGGGATTTGACGTAATGAACACCGGGAAGGCTGTTGAAAAGAAGGAGATAGGCCATATAAAGCCCGAAGGCAAAGAATGGAAAAGATATAAGAATTTTTCACAAAGGACAGATAGGACCGAAGGAGAAATAATAAGAAAAGGATATACACCTTATATACACTATGGAGAAAAGGAAAGTCCGTTCAATGACAGGCAGGTAGTTGATGATGCAGTCGGATTGATAAGAAATAGAAGTAAAACGGATAGGCCATGGTGCCAGTTTGCCGGTACGCTTGGCCCCCATGACCCGTATTTTGTACCCCAAAAATATCTGGACTTATACGATATTGATGACATTGAGCTGCCACAAAGCTACAGTGATAAAATGCTTGACAAGCCTTCACTTTACAGAAGGACAAGAGACAGGTTTGACCAGCTTACCGAAAGGGAGCAAAGGCAGGCTGTAAGGCACTACCTTGCATTCTGTACATATGAGGATGCTTTGTTTGGAGAAGTGCTTGAGGCGCTTGAGGAAAAAGGGGAAGCTGAAAATACTGTTGTTGTATATATATCTGACCATGGAGATTATATGGCGGAGCATGGGCTTTGGTGCAAGGGCTTGCCTTGCTTTAAGGGTGCGTATCATATTCCGGCAGCCATAAGATGGCCTGCAGGAATAAGGGAAAAAGGCAGAGTCGTGGATGAATTTGTAACTATGGCCGACTTTGCACCCACATTCCTTGAAATAGCAAATATCAGGCAGGACAGGGAAATGACCGGAAAAAGCCTTGTGCCCTTTTTGAAAAATGAAAAACCCAAGGAGTGGAGAGATGCAGTCTTTACCCAAACCAACGGCAATGAACTGTATGGCATTCAGCGCTCAATAATGACAAAAGACTGGAAATTCGTTTATAATGGTTATGACTATGATGAGCTTTATGATTTGAATAATGACCCTGGAGAGACTGTCAATTTGATAAATAATAAGGAATATGATGATGATGTAAAATTCCTTTGCAAAAGACTGTGGGAGTTTGCCCGTGAAACAGGGGACGTATGCATAAGTCCATATATAATGGTATCCCTGGCTTCATACGGACCGGGAATTATTTTTGAATAAATTCCGGCAGGGGGACGGGTTATGTATGGTCACAAGAAATGATGTTGCAAAAAGGGCGGGAGTTTCTTCCGCCACCGTATCCAGGGTTATGAATGACAGCGGCAATGTGGGTCCTGAGCTTAGGGAAAAGGTTATGAAAGCCGTGGATGAGCTGGGATATAAGCCCAATATTATTGCCAAAAGCTTAAGGGCCCGGAAATCATACAATATTGGCTATATAATACCTGATATAACCAATCCGTATTATACTGAAAATTTCAAGGGCATAAATAAATGTGCAGCAGCCCGGGGTTTTGTCTGCCATTTGATTGAAGCACTAAATCCTGGCTGGATTGATATACTGGACAGTCAAAAATTTGACGGACTCATCTACAGCTTAGAGAATGTGGAAGAAGTGGAGGAGGCATTAAACATTCCCATTATATTTCAAGACCACTTCATGGAAAATAGCAGCAATTTAAATTTCATATCAGTTACCCACGACATTTATGATATTTTTTACCAGGCCTGCGGTTATCTTATAGAAAACGGCCATGTAAAAATTGGATTGATTACAAAAAAAGGCAGGTCCAATTACAGGCTGTCAGCTTATATGGACTGTTTGAAAAAACATGATATTCCCTTTAAAAAAGAATTGGTTGTAGAATATACAGACATAAATTACCATTACAGGACAGGATATGACTCCATGATGAGCTTGATAAAAAACAAATCCGGATTATCGGCGATAATTGCACAAAATGACCTGATTGCAATTGGCGCCATGTCGGCAGCCGGCAGGCACGGATTTATAATTCCCAAAGATATTAGTTTCATTGGCTGCGATGATTCGGTTGCCGCACAATTTTCCAATCCGCCGCTTTCCACAATAAAGCTTTATAAATACAAGCAGGGAATAAAAATGGCAGATATGCTTATAAATATGATTGAGGGTAAGAAAACCCTTTCATACCGGTTTAAGGCGAAAATAATTATACGAAATACATAAACATTGAGCAAATAGCTTAAATAATTGTAGTAAAATAGATTCTTTTTGCAGTATAATTATAAAGGAATACACAAATTTATGAAGATATCTTGAAAAATGGGGTGTTTTTTATGACGGACGTTATTGACTACAGGATTCATGGCGATGATATGCAGATGGTTGAGGTGGAGCTGGACCCGGGAGAAGGAGTGAGAGCGGAAGCCGGCGCCATGATGTTCATGGAAAAGGGTATAGTAATGCAAACTAACGCTGACGGCGGACTGTTTGGCGGCTTTAAAAGAATGATTACCGGAGAGAGCTTTTTTATAACTACGTTTTTAAATAACGGGGCTGATAAAAGCCGCCTGGCTTTTGCTGCTCCATATCCGGGCAAGATAATACCTGTTGACCTTGCACAGGAAAACAGGAATTTTCTTTGCCAGAAGGATGCTTTTCTCTGCGCAGCAAGAGGTGTTGACATTGAGATAGCATTTACAAAGAAATTGGGAGCCGGTTTTTTCGGAGGAGAAGGATTTATACTTCAAAGACTTGTAGGAAGCGGAATGGCGTTCATTCATGCCGGAGGTACTGTCATTGAAAAACAGCTGTCTCCCAATGAAACCCTTAGAGTTGATACTGGATGCCTGGTTGCCTTTTCACCTTCGGTTGATTATGATATCCGGTTCGTCGGAGGATTTAAAAATGCATTATTTGGAGGCGAAGGACTTTTTCTTGCCTGCTTGACAGGACCTGGAAAGGTTTACCTGCAGACATTGCCATTTTCACGCCTTGCAGACAGGATGGCGGCGGCAGCCAGATTCGGCGGCAGCAAAGGCCAGACAAGAGGTATTGGAGGAGATATACTGGGCGGCTTTTTCAGTGGTGATTAATGCAGTATAACCAGTACTACAGCGAAGACCTTCATTTTTAATGTCGGAGCTTAAAAGAAATTAGTTTTTGCTGTAGTATTGAGACCTGATAGATTATTTCTTTTCGATTGATGCCGGTGCAAGCCCCTGGCTGAATTCACCGGCAGCATTAAACCTGGATTCAATAACATACTCGCCGGTTTTATCTATATATCCCCATTTGCCATCCTGCCTGCTGCCGGTCATAACCGGTGCAAGCCCTTCACTGAATCCAAGTGCATAGTCGAACTTAGGCTCAATGACAAATTCACCCTGTTTGTTGATGTATCCCCATTTTCCTTCCATGGTACTGCCGACCTGTACGGCAGCCATGCCTTCTTTGAATGGAGATGCCCATGCATAAAGCGGTTCTATGACGGTATCTCCCTTTGCATTAATATATCCCCAATCTGCTTTTTCTTCACTGCCTACCTTTATAACACTTAGTCCCTCACTTAAAGACCCACAAAAAGCATACTCTGCTTTAACAACAACTTCTCCGCTTCTGTCTATAAGGCCTACAAGCGGGTCATTCAGGGAGCCGATGCCGTAAACCGCATACTCTTCACTGAAAATAGAAGCTATATCGAATTTTGGCTGGAGGACAATATTTCCAAGCGGATCAATATAACCGTATTTTTCACTGTCAATAAATTTGACAGGTGCCATTTCCTTGTTAAAAATTGATGCGTCTAAAAATTCCTGTTCTATAGCTTTATTTCCCTTTTTATCTATGAATGTCCATTTTCCTTTTTTATCGTCTCCAATTCTTACGGGGGAAAGGCCTTGTGAAAAGCCTCTTACCTTGTCGTATTTAAAATCTATTACCAGCTCACCTTTTAAGTCAATGTACCCCCATTTGCTGTACTGAGAATTTCCCATCATTACGGCAGCCATGTCATCGCTAAAGGAATAGGCGCCGTCAAACTCGGGTTCAATTACGAATTTGCCCGATTTATCTATATATCCGTAGTCATAATCAGGACCCATTGCACATCCTGTAAATAGGATGCTTAAAAATGTTAAAACGACAAATATTACTAAAAATGTTTTTTTCAAAATATTAATCCTCCAGCAAGTTTGCTACTTAATTTATTATCCATATTAATATATAAATTATACTATTACACAGGTAGTTAGTCCAGATTTAATTACATTTGAGTTTCCCCAATTTTAACATTTAGAAGATTTATGTGTATAATGAAACAGATATCATTGGGAATGAATTTAGAAAATGTTAGTGTATAGGTTCTTGAAAAAGGCGTAAATTGCGGCATGGACGCCGCAAGCCGGCATCTGAACTACGGATGGTGAATATGCCGGGTAGCCTTTTTCAAGGTTCTAGACACTTACATTTTCTTAATGATTGGACTGATAAATG